>OMKD01000039.1 GCA_900299495.1 Sphingobacteriales bacterium | reverse complement strand
TGTTGGTCCAGATGTTGCGCAAGGAACGGTATTGGAGTTTGAACTTAAAATCGACAATGGTCATTATATTCAAACCTTACCTGTTGCCATACAATACTTGGATGGTGAGCCTTTAGAGGAAGAACTTGTATTTGAAGGAAATACCTCGCTAGGGGTTTGGGATCAAAATGATACCTGGGGCTTGGAAACAACAGATTATTACAGTGCACCATTTTCTTTTGGTGATTCTCCTGCAACTAATTATTCTTCAAATACTTCAAGCATGCTAATCTCAGAGCCAATACTGATCGGTGAGGATTTGACAAATATCAAGTTGGAGTTCTATACAAAATGGGAGATCGAGCAGGGCTACGATTATGTACAGATTCAGGCAGCAGATGCGGGGAATAATTTTTTGGAAGCACTATGTGGACTTTACACAACAGAAGGTGTAGGAGGTTTTCAGCCTGCAAATGAACCGGTTTATCAGGGTACCCAAGATGAATGGGTGTTTGAGCAGATTGATTTATCGGAATATGTGGGTCAGGAAATTCGCATACGGTTCCTGTTAGCATCTGATAATTTTGTCGAGTATGATGGCTTTTACTTTGATGATTTGGAGATTACTGGTAAGCTTGATAATACTACAAATACATCCAAAGAGATTCCGTTAAATGATTTCGTGCAATTATCTCCAAATCCGGGAACATCTTCTCTGAATATCAGTTTTACAAATATGGATTCGAGAGATTTGAAGATTTATGATAATCAGGGTAAATTGATGTTTGAAAAATATAAGGCTCAAGTTGGATTATCGGTTGATACAGCATCTTGGTCAAGTGGGGTTTATTACCTGCAATTGAATAAGGCGAATGGTAAAACTCAAATGCTTAAATGGATTAAGCAATAAAGAAAAGCCAGTGCATGTCGCACTGGCTTTTTTGTTATAATTTCTTGGATAAAACCTCTCTGATGGCGTTTAATTTATCGGTAAACTCCATCATTTGTTGAATGACGGTTGCCATTTCACTTTGATTGGCTAAGCCATTTAGCTTGTTGTTTTTTACGAATACCTCCTTAATACCTTGCCATCTTTCCCATTCATCGGCTTGCATACTTCCATGCAATTCTTTGAACTTTAGTAGGTTTGATTCTGCTGCTGAACTCAAGGTTTGGGACTCATTTTCGTAATGGGTTAAGATAAGTCTATCCAATTCCTCGTCATTCATGATTGGAAGTAGCTTTGAAATCAACTTGTTCATATCCCTGTATGAACCCTGTAGTTTAAATGGAGGCTCTGTTCGATAAGCATCTTCCATTGCTGCAGATCTGATGTATAGCTCATTGACCTTAAGAACAGTGTTTCGAATCTTGATGGCCTTTTCAATTAAACTTATATAATCATTAAGCTCCTGATCAGCATACTTACCTTTTGGATTTAGGTCTATCGTTTTACCCTGCTCGATATAATCGATGAAATGGTAAACATCCTCCATACTTTTCGTACTAAGCTGTCTCAGTAAAGGATTGGAACTAAGTGCATTTTCCAATAAACTTAATTTGAATAAATCAGCCTTATCACCTATGACATCACCAAGATTGTAAATATCAGAACGGTTGGCTAACATATCCGGTATTCTGAATTTCTCTCCACTTTCTGTATAGGGGTTTCCAGCCATGACTACGCAGAATTTTTTATCCTTGAAGTCATAGGTTTTAGTTTTACCCTTATAGATCCCTTCTATCTTTCTTTGTCCATCTGCTAGTGAGATGAATTTTTGTAAAAACTCCGGATTACAGTGTTGGATATCATCCAGGTATAACATCACATTATCACCCATCTCCAGGGCCAGGTTCAACTTCTCTAATTCCTGTTTGCAAGCTGCATTATCAGCCGTTGAAGGGTCGAGAGAAACCACATTATGCCCTAATGCAGGACCATTGATCTTCATAAATACTAAGCCAATTCGATCAGCTAAGTACTCCATAAGTGTGGTTTTACCATATCCAGGTGGAGAGATGAGTAGTAACATACCCATTCGATCCGTCCTTTTATCTTTTCCTACCGTACCCAACTGCTTGGACAGATTTTCTCCGATTAAAGGGAAATAAACCTGATCTATCAATTTATTTCTAACAAATGACGACAAAACCTTGGCCTGGTATTGCTCCAGTCCAATTCGGTCTTTTTCAGCCTTGATGAAGGCTTTTTTCTCCTCCTGAAAGACTTTGAATCTTGGACTTACAACAGATTCGAAGTTTGAAAGTCTATTGGCGAAATCGTGGTAATCCAACTTATAAGTCCCCGTCGTGATTAATTTATGGCTGCCTGCCAAATCTTCTATGGAACTATGTCTGCTTGCTTTTATTATTCTGTTCTTGATTCCTGCTTCCTGATAGAGGAAAACACAAGCGGCTTCAGCATTGAATTTGGTATCTAACCTGAAGTTGTTCGAAAATGCAGTAAACCATTGCAAACAAGCTATAAAACGATCTTTTGGCGAATCCACTTTTTCAAGATTGGATTTGAAAACGTGATAGGCGCCCTGTGTTTTAAGGTGTTCTTCAAATGCTGAAAACATGTCATAGGCCTCTTCACTAATCGAAAAATGATTTTTTTCTGCAAGTTCATCTATCAAGTAACTGGCCATTTCAAAGGCATTGCCTTCCAATTCCCATTCGGTGATGAATGGATCGATATGTTTAGCAAGTAGATTTTGTGCAAATCGATTATTCTCATCACTTGGAAATAAGCCAATCAACTGAGCAGATGATTTGATTTGATGGTCTAAGGTTCCCCTGAGAACTTCATCTATATTGAACCAAAAGGTTTGCGCATACGCTCTTACCTGAGGGTTGTATTTTAGACTGTTCAGATTATGTTCCAGGTTTAAATATGCATTTCCAATTTTAAGTGCATCTTCATCATGAACGCCCTTGATATAGCCTGCATCAAATTCCTCTGCAGTTTTTCTTTTGATAATCGACTCTAGTAGGGCATAATCGTGTAAATCCTGCCCATTAGCTTTCAGTTCATTTACAGCCTGGTATGCAAGTCGCTCAGACCGATAGACTTCATCGTTCTCTGAAATCAGTGTTTGATCCCAGATGTCCTCTGCATTTGCCA
>OMKD01000038.1 GCA_900299495.1 Sphingobacteriales bacterium | reverse complement strand
CTGTCGATTTTCATCACATAAATAAGGGGGATATCTTCAATTTGATATATGATGAAAAATTTGTGGACAATCAAAGTGCAGGTATAGACATGGTAAAAGCAGCGCATTACAAAACTTCAGGTAATGACTATTTCGCTATTTATTATGACAAAAAAGGTCTAGAAGGATATTATGATGAGCTTGGAAGGCCCATGGCAAAGACATTTTTAAAAGCTCCTGTAAAATATTCAAGGATCTCATCCAGGTATAATCTAAGAAGATTTCATCCTGTCCAGAAGCGTGTAAAGCCTCATTTAGGAACAGATTATGCAGCTCCATATGGTACGCCAATATTTGCAGTCGCTGATGGTGTTGTAAGTAAAAAAGGATATACCAGTGGAAATGGAAACTATGTAAAAATCAAACATGACAAAGTATACTCTACCCAATATCTCCATATGCAAAAATTTGCAAAGGGCGTTAACAGAGGTACCCATGTAAAACAAGGACAGGTAATTGGTTATGTAGGTTCTACTGGTTTAGCGACTGGACCACATGTTTGTTTCCGTTTCTGGAAAAATGGTAAGCAGGTGAATCATCTTAGACTATCGTTTCCTCCACCAGATCCATTACCAAAAGAAGAGTTGGATTCTTTCTTCCTAGTGAGAGATCAATATCTTAGAGAACTTGGTTTGGAACTAACTAAAAAAGAAATCATCAAAGTCGATTCTACTTTAGCAGCAAACTAAAAAAAGCATCCTGTGTTGTCAGGATGCTTTTTTTAGTTCATCTTAAAATGCGGATTATTCAATTTTGAAATTACGGCTTTAGTACCACCTGCATCTTCTAATATTTTATTCCAAAGAACAGACCATCGCTTGGCAAAAATATAGTTCAAATCTGCATCAGCGATTAGCCATGAACCCGTTTCGATTTCTTGCTTAAGCTGATTGGGTTCCCATCCAGAATAACCTAAGTAAAATCTAACATCGTTAGGCGTAATGAGTCCTTTCTCAATAAAAAATTTGAGCTTATTAAAATCACCTCCCCAATAAATTCCCTTTGTTATACGAATTGCATCCTCAAGAATATCACCTTTAGTATGCACATAATGGATTGTATCCGTTGAAACTGGACCACCATAATACACTTTACTATCAAATTCAGGGAAATCCAAGACTAATTCCTGGATATTAAAATCGAGCTGCTTATTGATTATAAAACCAAGAGAGCCCTCTTTGTTATGCTCACACATATAAATAGCAGCCCGTTTAAATACAGACTCATCCATAAATGGATCGGCTAACAATATTTGGCCTCTCTTGATTTTCTCTTCTATCATTAAAAACGGATTAAAGCGTTGAATTCGGGAATCGACGATCGATTCTCATAATAAATCCACGTAGAACTTTACCTGTACCTCCTACTTCTATATACTCTGTAGCTCCATCAGCAATCATGTTCTTCATGGTATCAGTCCAACGAACAGAACCCGTTAATTGTTTTTTAAGATTCAATTTTATTTCTTCAACATCCGTAGTTGCTTTCGCTGTAACGTTCTGATAAATCGGACATGAAGGTGCAGAGAAAGTCGTTTCATCAATTGCTTTACCCAATTCTTCCTGTGCAGGAAGCATCAATGGGGAGTGAAATGCTCCTCCTACCTGCAACACAATAGCACGCTTTGCACCAGCTTCAGTTAATTGTTCACAAGCCTTATTAACGCCTTCAATAGAACCTGAAATAACCACTTGTCCAGGGCAATTGAAATTGGCAGCAACTACAACTTCTTCAATATTATTACAAATATCTGCTACTTGCTGATCTTCTAAGCCAACAATTGCAGCCATAGTACTAGCCTCAGCTTCACAAGCCTTCTGCATAGCATTTGCACGCTTTTGTACTAATCTTAATCCATCCTCAAATGAAAGTGCATTAACAGCAACCAGTGCAGACAATTCACCTAAACTGTGACCTGCTACCATATCAGGTGCAAAATCGTCACCAGCCATTTTCGCCTTTATAACAGAATGTAGAAAAACTGCTGGTTGAGTTATTTTTGTTTCTTTAAGCTCCTCTGCTGTTCCATCGAACATTACTTTGGTAATATCGAAGCCTAGTACCTCATTCGCACGATCAAACATATCTTTTGCAATGTCTGATGATTCATACATATCCTTTCCCATTCCCTCAAACTGAGATGCTTGTCCAGGAAAAACAAAAGCCTTCATAATTTTGCTGATTATTAGTTAAAAAATCAAAATGAAGCCCAAATATAAGAATATGTTTAAAATATTAGTACCTAAGTTTTTGTCCATCTATTAGGATAAAAATCTTGAATTCATCGGATAAAATGATAAGTATATCCAATCCATTCTAAAAATTAGCAAAAAGGATATATTTTGGTCTTGGTTAATTAAAATGCATGCAAAACTTTACCGATAAAGTCTACAAGGTCGTAACGAACCGATATGTATACCATAGTTTCTTTTGGTTAATTTTATTTCTTGGACTCAATCTTACAGATGGAAGAGGCTTAAGCTTTATTGCCCTTGCTAATGAATTTGCGAACCTGATTTTTTATGGGCTTTTGGTTTATCTGAATTTATTATACCTAATCCCTTCTTTTCTTAGGACTAAAAATTATTTCACCTATTTAGGAAGTCTTTTATTAATGGTAGGTATAGTTACTCCTATTCAATCATTAGCCTCTTACTTTATCTTCTTTTCTTATGAAGATATCCAATTCGATATACTTAAGAATATCAATTGGGCATTCGGGCAGTCCTTTATTATAGTCAGTATTAGCTCTATGCTAAACATTGTGACTGATTGGTTAAGACAAAATCAGCAAACACAGGAATTAGAAAGAAAAAATATTGAATCAGAGTTGCAGTTTCTTAAAACACAGGTAAACCCGCATTTCCTGTTCAATACCTTGAACAACTTGTATGCCTTAACACTAAAAAAATCAGAAAAAGCGCCAGAAATCGTTTTGAAACTCTCCGAAATGATGCGATATATGCTTTATGAGTGCAATGAAAAAAAGGTAACTTTAAGGAAGGAGATCAATTTCCTTCAAAATTATCTGGAACTTGAGATGCTAAGGCAACCACAGGGAATAGACGTTCAGTTAAATGTAAAAGGTCAGATAAGAAATCAGGAAATAGCACCTTTGGTTTTTATAGCATTTATTGAAAACAGTTTCAAACATGGAATAAATGCAAATATTGAGGAGGGATTCGTTCATATCTTCCTAGATATCAACGATGATGATATTCAATTTTCAGTAGTAAACAGTAAAGAAAGTAAAGTACCTAATATATCTAGAAAAGTAAAAAGTGGTGGTATTGGATTGGTCAATGTAAAACGTAGACTAGAGATCCTTTATCCCAATAAATATAAACTCGAGATCAAGGAAAGTCCCAAAACCTATGAGATCAAACTTTTAATGAACTTAGACTAAACATATAATAATGCTAAACACTATAATTGTAGACGACGAGCCTTTGGCTAGAGACATTCTAGAGACCTATATTGAGCAAATACCAGAGTTGAATCTGGTTGCTAAATGCAGTAATGCTCTTGAGGCAAACAACGAGCTTCAAAGTAATCAAATAGATCTTATGTTTTTGGATATTCAGATGCCGCAGATTACTGGAACTGATTTTCTAAAATCATTGAATAATCCTCCAATGGTTGTTTTTACAACTGCCTATCCAAATTATGCGATCGAAGGATTTGAACTAGATGCGCTGGATTATTTATTGAAGCCCATATCGCTTGATCGTTTTATGAAAGCAGTGAATAGAGCATTGGAGATGCAACAATTATTAGCTGGAGGCACTCCAGAAACAGCAGAAATTGTCGATAATCCATCTGGAGAAAAGGAGGATTTTATCTTTGTAAAATCAGACAAGAAATTGATCAAAATCCATTATTCAGATATCGTTTACATAGAAGGTCTAAAAGATTATGTCATCATAAGATGTAAAGATAGCAGGGTAATCACACTACAGACGATGAAAAGCCTGGAGGCTAAAATGCCTTCAAACATCTTTAAACGTATCCATAGATCTTATATCGCTAATCTAAATGAGATCAATGCCATTGTCGGAAATATGATTGAAGTAACTGAAAAAGGTCAGACAAAAAATCTTCCTATTGGTAAGAACTATAAAGATGAATTATTGGAGATTGTAAACAAAAACAGACTGTAATCTGCCAAAAAAAGAACTTTTACTACCAAAAAACTTGACAAACGTCTGTTTTTCAGGTAGATTGAGGTAGATTTTTAATAATCCCATGAGCATTT
>OMKD01000037.1 GCA_900299495.1 Sphingobacteriales bacterium | reverse complement strand
TCTTTAATCTGAAGGGCGTCTTCATTTAGATCCTGCTGAGCAACAGCAGCGGGAAGAGAAAAGGCCAAAATAGACCCGAGTACTAACCAAATTTTGGTAGGGACGTTCATATTGTAAGTTTTAAATTTATCGTATTCTAACATTTTGTAGGCACAATTTAACCTATCAGAAAAAAGGTAATTATTTTGCAGAAAAAAAATACAAAAAATCAAAATCAATTCTTATCTTTAGAATACAATAATAATTTGGTTTTATTTGGTTAGGGCTGAGGTAGTGATTTCGATCACTACCTTCTTTTTTTGTCCCAATAAAAAAAGCTGCATTTCTGCAGCCCTTTTTATTTCTTAAAACTTCCCTCCAGGTCTTCCACCCGCAGCGCGTTTATTTCGCATTTCCTTAAGTACCTTTTCTTTAAAGCGACGTTCCACAGTTGGAATCATAGCCACCTTCCTTGCAGGCAAAACATCCAGGAAACGATTACTGTAATCTTTTTTCAAGTTTAGCAGTTGCTGTTCCATTACAAAGCTACGTTCCATATGATCTAGAGCTTCCTGCTCAGTCATATCAGTAACCTTAGTAGAAGGTCGGTTTGCTTTGCGTAAATCTCTTTCTTTGGCTTTATACTCATTATAGATAGGCCAAAACTCCTGTGACTCTCTGCTGCTAAGATCAAGTTCTACGGTCATGTAACTCACTTTCACCGCTTCCATTCGATCACGCCTGTTTTCCATAGCTTCACCGTTTCTGGGTTCTCCGGGAGGTCCCTGAGCAATACCAGTGGCGGCAAAAACAGCGACAAGCACAAAACTTAATAATAATCTGAATTTCATAATCTATACTTATTTAAATCTTTTTATAAAAGGTCTTCGTAATCAAAGTCATCCAGAAACTCTTCTTCTAGATATTCCTCATTGATAAAGTCATCCTCAACATCTATGATTCCAAAGTCATCTACTTCATTTTCCAGTACTATTGTTGCAAGCTCCTCCATTTCAAAATCCTCAATATTCTCTCCCAGGTAATTATACATCTCCTCCATACTCAAGTCAGCAAATCCGTTTGCATCAGTATCTGTATTGAAAAATGCGTTACTTGCCCAAAAAGAGATCATCAAAACGGCCACTGAAGCTGCCACGGCTAAAGATCGCCAGGGTAAACGTATAAGCTTAGCTTCCTTTGACGGAATATCCATCGACTCTTCTTTAACCTTGTCAAAGAAGTTGGCCCGGAAATCCTCAAAGTATCCATCAGGAACAGTATCACCTGTTCCTTTAGACCGTACTTTGAGATCGGCAAGGAATGGAGCAATGTCCTCCAGTTCTTTATTGACTTCTTTCTTTTTCATTATGCCTAATTAAAACTGTTTTCTAATATAAGCCTCTATCTTTTTCGCAGCATGATGGTAAGAAGCTTTTAATCCACCAACACTTGTGCCAAGTACCTTTTCCATTTCCTGATAGGGCATTTCGTCGTAATAGCGCATGATGAACACGACGCGCTGCTTTTCAGGAAGTTCCTCAATAGCTTCCTGAAGATATTTCTCCGCAAGCCCCTCCTCTGTATACTTTTCCGCCTTCATTTGATTAGAGAGACCGAGATCCTCATTATAAATAGAGACCACTTCCTTTCTAGATCGCTTATTGATGAATGTTATCGATTCATTAGAAGCAATCCTGTATAACCAGGTCAACAAGGTTGATTTACCTTGAAAACGCTGTATACCCTTGTAAGCTTTTATCATAGTATTCTGAAAAACATCGTTGGCATCTTCATGTGTGCCTACCATACGGCGGATATGCCAGTATAGTCGCTCCTGATATTTATCCAGGATAAAGCCAAATGCCTTATCCAGCATTTTATCGTTTTTCAGCAGTTGAAGGATTTCCTTTTCGTCTATCATTCGATTAGCGACCATGGTTAATTCTTACAAGTTACATGGAGATAGACTCGGATGAAAGGGATAGGTTTAATTCGTTTTAAAATTTTCTGCGTTTTTTTTCAGCAGGGATAAATCTTTGGACCACTGACTTTTAATAGAGCCTCCAATCACAAAGGTGATCAGGTTCAAAAATTTAGGATAGAAAGACACCTTGGCCGTAACAACTAACCTGCACTGCTCCTTATTGGAAGCGGTTAAGATTTCATAGGTCTTGTTGACATCCATTTGATCTGCTTCCCATTGCAGGGATACCTGTTTGTTCTTTTCAAATTCAGTTACCTGCTCGCGAACAACAATTTTACCTTTAATATCCTTGTAAATAAGTTCTTGCTTCAGGTTTTTTCTCCTGCTCTTAGCTCCCTTTGATTTGATCGTGGTCAAACCATGGGTCCATTCCTTTATTAGATGTTGGTCTGTCAAATGTTTGAACAAGACCTCTGGGCTACAATTAATATCTATGTACTCTTTATACCTCATATTCTTTCCATTTGATACTTACCATTAATAAACCCATAACAAAAGAAAACAGCATTACACCACGGGCAGTCTCCAACATACTTTCTGTAATAAAAGATAGTAAAAAGACTGAGAGTGCTATGGTGTAGAATTTAAAGTATTGTTTATTAAAGCTTCTTTGCCAGAATAAGCAAATCAGCCAAAAGCACAAAGGCAATAATCCTGCTCCGGCCAATAAGTCAAGATACTGATTATGTGCATTATATTTTTCTCTGAGTGGACGTTCATAATCAAGTGTCTCATACATATTCAACTGTTCTTCCTGAAGGTTCTGCACACCTACTCCTACCAAAGGCTTATCCTTGAAGAGCTTTAAACTTGCATCCCAGGTTTGATAACGTACATTCGCAATCTTAGCGGATTGATCTGCCTCCTTGGATTTAAAGATATCCATAAGTCGCTTATTCGTTGCAGGTATAGCATAGATAGCGGAAAGAAAAAACACTCCTGAAATAGAAAAAACAAGCATAGCTTTTAGCCCACCTAGACGATCCTTCAATAAGGGGAAAACCAAAAGAGGTATAAATATCAAGAAATTAATCCATTGACTTCGGGAAGAAAGTAAGAGGATCAATACCGAAAATAACACGGATGCTATCCAGCCTATTTTCACCTCCCTTGAATCTAGTAACTTCTTGCGTAGTGCTATCAGAAAAAAACAAATACCCAATATCAGATACAGGGAAAAATAGGTTGGATGAAAATGAAGATAAGCTCCAAGTTTACTGTAAAAGAAGTTATTAGCTCCTGTACTTAGAAAGGTAATTGATGCAGCTGCCAAGGTATATACTCCAGCAACACACAGACCAAGGAAATAGCTCTTAAACAGTTTTAGTGTTTGAGATAAATCGTCTTTATCCAAAAGATAGAAAACGAGTGGTAAAAGAAACAAGCCAATCTTGGTTTCTACCTTTCCACTGACCGGATAACCCATAAAAAGTGCGGGTAACCAAATCAAAAGAGGTGTCGAAAAGGCTAGAATTTCCAGAATAGAACTTCTTTTCAGCCTTAAGTATATTCGTGGATTTAAGAGACAAATCAACAAGCCTACGGCACCGATGTATGTTGCAACACGCGGAAGTAATGGCAGGAAAAAAGCAAACAGCAGCAAAGTCAAAAAGAGACCTTGCTGCTGTTGTTTATCATTCAAAAGCATGATGTATTGATTTGATACTAAACTACATGTTTAGAATTAGTCCAGTGTCTGCTTTATGCTTCTAATTTCATATCCTTCGATCTTATCTCCAACTTTGATATCGTTGAAGTTACGAACCGTCAAACCACATTCCATGTTGTTCTTCACTTCCTTCACATCATCCTGGAAACGCTTCAGTGAAGTCAACTCACCAATAACACCTTCCTTGATCGGGAATACAACGATACCGTTACGGATAACACGGATATGGGTATTTCTATTAATCTTACCATCACGTACGAAACATCCGGCAACTGTACCCACCTTAGAGATCTTATACGTTTCTCTAACCTCAAGGTCAGCAATGACGTGCTCCTCTTTAGTAGGCTCTAGTAAACCTTCGATAGCTGACTTAAGCTCTTCGATCGCTTCGTAAATAATAGAGTAGGTCTTTATTTCGATACCTTCTTGCTCCGCAAGTTTTCTTGCTGAAGAAGATGGACGTACCTGGAAACCGATGATGATGGCATCTGAAGCTGTTGCAAGAAGTACATCTGATTCGATAATCTCACCAACTGCCTTGTGAATAATGTTCACCTGAACTGTATCTACAGACTGTTTGATCAATGAATCTGAAAGTGCCTCTACAGAACCATCCATATCACCTTTCACGATAAGGTTAAGTTCTTTAAAGTTACCCAGCTTGATACGGTTACCAATATCTGCAAGGGTCGTTCTACGAGTAGCACGGATACCCTGCTCACGACTGATCTGCGCACGTTTGTTTGCGATCTGTCTAGCTTCCTGTTCTGAGTCCATTACTTTGAATCGCTCACCTGCCTGAGGTGCACCACTCAAACCTAATACTAGAACTGGAGTTGAAGGTCCAGCAGTCTTGATACGCTTACCTCTTTCATTGAAGAGTGCTCTTACCTTACCGGATTCCTCACCACATACGATTGGATCACCAATCTTAAGTGTACCTTTTTGTACCAGGGTCTTAGCTACATAACCACGACCTTTCTCCAAAGATGCTTCCAGGATAGATCCTACTGCTTTACGCTCAGGATTTGCTTTTAGCTCTTGAAGCTCTGATACAAGTATTATCTTTTCAAGTAACTCCTCTATACCCAAACCTGTTTTAGCTGAGATATCCTGAGACTGGTATTCACCACCCCATTCCTCAACAAGAATGTTCATAGAAGCTAGCTCTTGTTTAATTTTTTCTGGTTTTGCACCATCCTTATCAACCTTATTGATTGCAAAGACCATTGGAACCTCCGCTGCTTGTGCGTGAGAGATTGCCTCTTTCGTCTGCGGCATGATGCGATCATCCGCAGCAACAATAATGATAGCGATATCTGTTACCTTCGCACCCCTTGCACGCATCGCAGTAAATGCTTCGTGACCTGGTGTATCTAGGAACGTAATCTTTTTCTTATCATCACCAACTTCAACTTCGTATGCACCAATGTGCTGGGTAATACCCCCGGCTTCACCATCCGCAACGTTTGCTTGACGGATATAATCCAATAAGGAAGTCTTACCGTGGTCAACGTGTCCCATCACCGTAACAATAGGAGCGCGTTCTACCATATCCTCTGGGTTATCCTCTTCCTCTTCGACCTCGTCATTTTGATCTTCAGCAGTGATGAATTCGATTTCTGTTTCGAACTCTTCAGCGATGATGTTGATTGTTTCTTGATCCAAACGCTGGTTGATGGAAGCGATAATATCATAAGACATCAATGCAGTAATGATCTCTGTCGCTGATACATCAAGAAGGCTTGCGAAGTCAGAAAGCGTAATGAACTCTGTTACCTGAAGCTTTTCTGGAGTCATTGCAGCCTCTCTGGCTTCTTGCTTTTCTCTCAGACGCTCACGCTTGTCCTTTCTGTTCTTAACGCTCTTATTCTTTTTACCGCCAGAATTGATCCTGGCCATAGTAGCCTTGATCTTATCTTCGATTTCCTTCTTTGATACTTCTTTTACTTCATCCGACTGCTTATTAGCACCCTGGAGTCTTCTGTTTTGGAATCTTCCTCCACCTGGACGATTTCCACTTCTTCCACCGCCACCTTGGCCCGGTCGATTTCCACCTTGGCGGTTTCCACCACCTTGCTGGTTTGAGTTTCCTCTATTTCCGCCTCCTTGCTGGTTTGAGTTTCCTCTATTTCCACCTCCTTGCTGGTTGTTACCACCTTGAGCATTATTACCACCAACGGTTACGCGCTTACGTTTACGCTTGCGCTTGTTCGGATCATTATCTTTATTAGCTCCACCTTTCTTATCGTCAGGCTTAGCCGCTTTTTTCTTAGGCTTTTCTTCAATGGTAATCTTACCAAGAATTTTAAGACCTCTTAATTCAGGTGTTTTTCCTCTGAACGTACCTTTTGCTCCTTCCTTTGCAGGTGCTTCCTCGCTTTCAGAAGTCTGAGTTTTAGCAGCAGGTGCTTCAGTTTTCGTTTCTTTAGGCGGTGTTGGAGTCGCCTTAGGGGCTTCTTTCTTAGGAGCCTCCTCTTTCTTAGGAGCTTCTGCTTTTGGAGTTTCCTTCTTTACCTCCGCTTTAGGCTTAGGCTCTACCTTTGGCTCCGCTTCTGTTTTTTTCTTGGTAGTCTTAAGAGAAGGAGCATCTAAATTGATTTTACCCACAAGCTTTGGACCTTTCAATTTAGGAGCAGTTACCTCTTCTTTCTTTTCCTCTTTAGCTGCAGGAGCTTCTTCCTTCTTAGGAGCCTCCTCTTTCTTAGGAGCTTCCTCTTTCTTAGGGGCTTCTTCTACTTTTGGGGCTTCTTTGACAGGGGTAGTCTCTACAGGCTCAACAACTTTGGCTGCTGGTGCTGCAGGCTTCTTTTGCTCTGCAGTTTCATTCTCTGAGGTATTCCCTGATGGGCGAATACCTATCTCGACATTCTCCGCTTTCTTCTTCGTCACCTTGGAATCACCAAATCGTGCGGAAAGTACTTCGTACATTTCATCACTTACTTTGGCGTTTGGCTTGTTACCAATTTCGAAACCCTTCTCCAACAAGTGTTCGACAATTGTACCAGAGCCCACGTTAAATTCCTTTGCAACCTTGACTAAATTTTTCGCCATTTAGTTTAAATACTTTTGGTCAAAACTGGCCTTAATGCACCAATTATGAACTGATTATAAAAGGCATAAACTCAATAATGCCTTATTTTTCTGCTAAATTAAGAAAATTAAGCAAATCGCACATTCAAATCTTAATGATTTGAGTGTGCGAATTTTAATTAATCTTCAAACTCTGAAGCAAGAATAGCTAAAATGTCCTTAACCATCTCCTCTTCAAGTTCGGTTCTTCTAACTAATTCGTCTACTTCAAGTTCAAGAACTGATCGTGCAGTATCACAACCAATATTCTTTAACTCTTCGATCATCCAGCCTTCTAATTCATCGCTGAATTCATCCAAAGCTACATCATCAATTGTATCTGGTTCATCTCTGAATACATCGATTTCAAATCCAGTAAGCTTAGATGCAAGCTTAATGTTTGAACCTCCCTTACCAATAGCAAGAGATACCTGATCCGGATCTAAATAAACAGATGCACGCATGTTTTCGCGGTCAAGATCTATTGAAAGAACCTTAGCCGGAGTCAATGAACGCTGGATATATAGTGATTCGTTATTTGTAAAGTTTACGATATCGATGTTTTCGTTTTTCAACTCTCTAACGATACCATGGATTCTTGATCCTTTCATACCTACACAAGCACCTACCGGGTCAATACGGTCATCGTAAGACTCTACAGCCACTTTTGCTCGCTCTCCAGGAAGGCGTTCGATGTTTTTGATTGTGATCAAACCATCTTCGATCTCTGGAACTTCTTGTTCAAGAAGTTTTGCAAGGAAATTTGGTTCTACTCTCGATACAACAACAACCGGGTTGTTATTCTTCATACGAACCTCTTTGATGATTGCGCGAACCATATCACCTTTGCGATAGAAGTCAGCTTTGATCATCTCATTTCTTGGAAGTACTACCTCATTTCCTGTAGCATCATCAAGGATAAATACCTCTCTTTTCAAGATCTGGTTTACCTCACCAATGATCAACTCACCCACACGGTCTGAGTACTTCTTGTAGATTTCGTCTTTTTCCAATTCCATGATTCTTGAAATCAGTGTCTGACGAGCAGCTTGAATAGAACGTCTTCCGAAATGCTCTAATGTCAATCGTTCATAACAATCGTCACCGATTTCATAATCGTCATCCGTACCTAAAGCTTCCGTAATAGAGATTTGACTCTGCTCATCCATTACCTCACCATCGGAAACGATTTCACGAACTCGCCAAAGCTCAAGGTCACCCTCTTGCACGTTTACAATAACATCAAAGTTATCGTCTGTTCCGTATTTTTTGCGGATCAAAGTTTTGAATACATCTTCTAAAACTTTAATTAATGTTGGTCTGTCTATGTTCTTACCAGCATTAAACTCCGAGAAAGTATCTACCAAATTCATTTCAGCAAAATTTCTGAACTAAATAATTATTAATTAAAATCGTGGCTTAACCTTTGCCATCTTGATTGCATCAAAACGATAAGTATACTCCACCATCTTTTTCACATTCTTTTTACCCTCTTTAAACTTCTCCTCACGTGTCACTGTAAATTCCTCTTCTTTCACATCGATCAATTCACCCACAACAGGTTTTTCACCATCTACACGTACTTCCAGATCACGACCAATATTCTTCAGATACTGGCGGTGTAATTTTAAGGGCTTTCCTATGCCCGGAGAAGACACCTCTAGTGTATACTTCTCTCCGAACCATTTTTCCTCATCAAGGACTGCTTCGATGTGTCGACTCATACGCTGACACTGTTGGAAGGTAATCCCTGAATCGCTATCTAAATAAATTTCAAGCCGCTTGTCGCCTTTCAAAAGCATCTCTACAAAGAAACAGTCACTGTATAACTCCTCCTTTAGTTTTTCATCAATTAATGCTCTAATCTTTTCTTCTACCACTTTTCGATCAATTTAAATAGTATAGGTACAAAAAAGAGGGAACTGAAATGTTCCCTCTCTTTTTGCTTATAGTGCAAAAGTAATATATTTTATTGATTTTCACAAGTAAAACTGCAAGCTATTATACATTCTTTCTCAAGCGAGCAACCGGAATGTTCAATTGCTCCCGATATTTAGCAACCGTTCTTCTTGCCAAGGAATAACCTTTTTCATTCAAGAGGTCTTTCAGTTTTTCATCAGAAAGCGGTTTCTTTTTATCCTCCGCATTTACAAGATCCTTCAAGGTGGACTTGATCTCCATTGTAGAAACATCCTCCCCATCTGTATTTTGCATAGACTCCGAGAAGAAGTATTTGAGGGGTTTTGTTCCAAATTCTGTAAGCACGAACTTGCTGTTGGCCACTCTAGAAATAGTAGACTCATCCAAGCCTGTAATCTCCGCAACATCTCTCAGCTTCATCGGAGCCATCTTTTTCTCATCTCCTGATTTAAAGAATTCAGCTTGTATAGAAATGATAGCATGCATGGTTCCTTCCAAGGTCTGCTGACGCTGACGGATAGCTTCTATAAACCATTGAGCGGAATCTATTTTTTGTTTGATAAACTGTACGGTCTCTTTTTCTTTTTTATCCTTTTTCGCTGCAGACTTCTTATAAGCATTTAGCATATCCCTATAGTGATCCGAAATGCGAAGTTCAGGCATATTGCCCTTGGTCATACTCAGCATGAGCTCCCCATCTTTTTCACGAACAATAAAATCTGGTGTGATGGTCAGCTGAACAGTGGATTGTGTTTCTCCAAGTGTTGCAGCTGGTTTGGGGTTCAAACGGGTTATTTCTGCAACGATCTCACGCATTTCATCTGGGCTCAGATCAAATTCCTGCATGAGTTTATCAAAATTTCTTTTTGAGAAAAGATCAAACTGATCTTTTAATATAATGTATGCCGTTTTCCAGTATCTCCGAGTATGTGATTCTGCATCCTCATTATCGCGCTTATATTTAAGCTGTAGCATAAGACATTCCCTAAGATCTCTGGCACCTACGCCTGCGGGCTCAAAGCCCTGTATCTTTTTTAGAATCTCCTCAATTTTCTTCTCCGGAATATCGCGGTTGTGCATAAAGAGCAAATCATCCTGTATGGCCAGTAGATCTCTACGGATATAGCCATCTTCATCGATACTACCCATCACCTGCGCAGCAATCAGCTGCTCTTCCTCTGTTTCTAGTTCCAAATCCAGCAACTGAGCTTTTAATTTATCGAACAGGGATTCTTTCAGTGCAATAGGCAATTGCCTTTCTTCCTCTTCACGGGTACCGGTGTCTGCGCTCATTTTATAAGTAACCGGATCATCTTCTAGATATTCATTCAGATAATCATCATATTCTATTTCGTCATTACCTGAATCGGTGACCTCCTCGGTTTGGTTGTCGTAATTCTCTTCTTCCAACACTGGATTGGACTCGAGTTCTTCCTGCACTCGCTGACTAAGATCAGCCACAGACAGTTGCAGCAATTTCATCAATTGAATTTGCTGAGGAGAAAGCTTAAACTGCAATTTTTGCTTTAATCCTAACTTCTGCCCGCTCATTAATTATTTTTTCTTTAAAATAGTGTTTAAATACAAAGTGCTGGATTCAAACCTTGCTTTGGATTCCAATATGACAATTTTTTCGAATATTGAAAAACCCTTCAATTAAAGGATATAAGTATTAACAATGAATATAGACGAAAGGATAGAAAAACTCAGACAAAAAATGGCTGAGCAGGATATAGATGCCTACGTAATCCCATCGGGTGATCCGCATCAGAGTGAGTATGTGAGTGAGCAGTGGAAGATCAGAGATTACTTCTCCAATTTTACAGGTTCGGCAGGGACGCTGATCGTTACCCAGGAAGATGCAGGACTTTGGACAGATAGCAGATACTTTACGCAAGCAGATCATGAGCTAAAAAATAATTGTGTGGTTTTGCACAAGCTTGGACAGAATCGTGCACCCATCCATCTACAATGGTTGATGGAAAAACTGAATAAAGGTCAGCGAATCGCATTGAGTCCGGGACAACATACTTTAGCCGGAGCAAATCATTATCAAAATTATTTCGCTAAATCAGGCATTCACGTGCTAACAGGTTTTGATCCTATCGATGCCATCTGGTCTGACAGACCGGTGGCACCCAAAGCACCCATTTATGCACTTGATATAAAGTACAGTGGACAGAAGCGTTCGGAAAAGCTGGCATTATTACAGGACACGATTGAGACTAATGGTGGTGATTATTATTTACTCTCTGCCTTGGATGATATTGCCTGGCTAACAAACCTAAGAGGATCTGATGTAGAGTGCAATCCGGTATTTTACAGTTATTTTCTTGCGGGGAAAGATCGACATGTTCTTTTTGCAAATGCAGATTGCATCCCGGAGGATATCAAAGCAGATCTTAAGCAAGACCATATTGATGTCATCGATTATAGCATCACGCTGGATTTCTTTGCCCAACTAAAAGGTACAGTTCTTTGCAATATGGCACAGGTCAACTTACCGCTTGCCAATGCTATGGAGCATTGCAGCTTACAGGCATGTAAGAATCCGGTGCCACTGGCGAAAGGAATCAAGAATGCAACAGAACGTAAGAATGTAGAAACAGCAATGCAAAAGGATGCTGTTGCTCTTTGTAGGTTGTATATGTGGCTGGAAGAAACCTTAAAAACAACTACGGTTACCGAAATTGAGGTGGCAGATAAACTGCACGGTTTCCGTAAAGAGCAGGAGCTTTTTGTGGGAGACAGTTTTGGTGCTATAGTAGGATATAAAGGAAATGGTGCATTGCCACACTACAGAGCCTTACCAGAATCTTGTGCAACGCTTGAGGCTGAGGGGGTATTGCTTATTGACTCAGGTGGTCAATACCTGGATGGAACAACAGATACGACGCGAACAGTGGCATTGGGACCTGTTCCACAAGAAGCCATCACCAATGCAACACTTGTACTGAAAGGTATGATTGCTTTGGGCCATGCCAAATTCCCGCAGGGAACCACAGGTGTACAATTGGATATTTTGGCACGTCAGTTCTTGTGGCAGCAAGGTTTAAATTATGGACACGGCACCGGACATGGAGTAGGCTCTTTTATGAATGTACATGAAGGACCACAGAGTATCACTACCGCTCCTGCTGGTAGAGGTGCAGAAATTTTCCATGCCGGCATGATTACTTCGAATGAACCAGCTTATTATCAAGAAGGTCAATATGGTATCCGAATTGAGAATTTAATTCTTTGTGAAGCAGCTAAAGAGGACGGATACCTACAATTCAGAGATGTTACCCTATTCCCTTTTGATCGGGCACTGATCGATGAAGCGCTTTTGACGGAATCTGAAAAGGCATGGATTAACAAATACCACAATAAAGTCTATGCTGATGTAGAAGATCGTTTGACGGATGCAGAGCGTATATGGATGCGAGAGAAATGTTTTAATTTTTAGTAAAAAAGGCGGTTCGTTTGAACCGCCTTTTTTAGTCTTAATCAGAAATATCCAACTAAGCCAACTCCGTTAGAAGTACCTCCAAATTGAAAACTTATCTTTTCTTTCAGTCCTGCATTATGAGAATCAACAGCCGATTTGATACAAGCATTGCCCTTCTGATTTATCTTACCAGCTGGAATAGACAAAGTTGCAAAAATAATTAAACCTGCAATCACTGGGCCAGGACCTACATCCGAGGCATTATTATCCTCATTAGTTAAAGCTACTAAAGTCATTACAATACTTCCAAGAGATACAATACCACCAACCGTGTTTAAGTTGCGAGCTTCACTATGATACCCAAAACCCTCCTTTATTAATCTAGAATTTTCCTTAGACCCTTCCATTAAGCTTAAGACCTCTTCTCCATAATAGGTTTTTTGCTTTGTCCTAAAGGTTTGACCACCTGTCCACCTTATGGTATGGTCATGATATTCTTGTCTTGCTGTTACCTGTTCCGCTTTCTCTTTTTCTTTTTCTTTGAATGCAATGAATTGATCTACTGTTCCATCAGAATATACCAACTTTTCAAGATCCGATTTTTTATAGGTAGTTCGAGGTTGCGATGGTAGATTCACTCTTATAATAGATACCGATGAAGGGTTCACCGATTCGACTTTTCCCTCAACCACTTCACCATTCAAGA
>OMKD01000036.1 GCA_900299495.1 Sphingobacteriales bacterium | reverse complement strand
GGATGTATTCCTACAAAAGCACTCCTGAAAAGTGCACAGGTCTTCGAATATATTTCACATGCAGAAGATTATGGTATCAAAGTAAGTGACTCTAAAGCAGACTTCAATGCAATGATCAAAAGATCAAGATCAGTTGCTGAAGGAATGAGTAAAGGAGTTAATTTCCTTATGAAGAAGAACAAGATTGATGTAATCATGGGTCATGGTACCCTTGTTCGTGGGAAAAAAGTTTCTGTTAAAGATGATAAGGGTAAGGTTACAGAATATAGTGCTTCACATATCATCTTGGCTACAGGTGGTCGTGCAAGACAATTACCTAGCCTTCCAATTGATGGAAAAAAGATAATAGGATATAGAGAAGCTATGTCATTAGCTACTCAGCCTAAGAAAATGGTTGTTGTTGGAGCTGGTGCCATTGGTGTAGAGTTCGCGTATTTCTACAACTCCATTGGAACAGAGGTAACAATCGTAGAATTCATGGAGCAAGGTCTTGTTCCAAGAGAAGACAAAGATATTTCTAAAGAATTAACGAAACTTTATAAGAAGAAAGGGATGAAAGTCATGGCTAATTCTTCTGTAGAGGCTGTAGATACAAAAGGCAGTGGCTGTAAGGTTACTGTAAAGAATCGTAAAACTGGTAAGGAAGAAATTATCGAATGTGATGTAGTTCTTTCAGCTGCTGGTGTAACGCCTAACACAGATAATCTAGGACTTGAATCATTAGGTATCAAGACTGACAGAGGACTTGTAGAAGTTGATGAGTACTACAGAACCAATGTAGCAGGTATTTATGCTATTGGTGATATCGTGAAAGGTCAAGCGCTAGCGCACGTAGCTTCTGCTGAAGGTATTACCTGTGTTGAAGCTATCAAGGGTATGAATCCTGAGACTATTGACTACAACAACATTCCTGGTTGTACATATTGTTCTCCTGAGGTTGCATCTGTTGGATTTACAGAGGAAGCTGCTAAAGAGGCAGGATACGAGATTAAAGTAGGTAAATTCCCATTCTCTGCATCAGGTAAAGCTAAAGCTGCTGGTGTTAGCGAAGGTTTTGTAAAAGTAATCTTTGACGCTAAGTATGGAGAGTTCCTTGGAGCTCACATGATTGGTGCGAATGTAACAGAGATGATTGCAGAAGTAGTTGCAGCAAGAAAGCTTGAAACTACAGGACACACTATGATTAAAACAGTTCACCCACACCCAACAATGAGTGAGGCTGTTATGGAAGCTGTAGCAGCAGCTTACGATGAGGTAATCCACCTTTAATATTAAAGGAATAAATAGAAAAGGGCAGATCTTAAAGATTCTGCCCTTTTTCATTTTATAGCTTATTCTATGTTAGTTAGCACAGTATTGTTTGTTTTACTAATTAAAAAAATAGTGGGTACTGATTTCTCTTTTGATTTATATCAATAGTCTAGATTTTTGAAAGATAAAAAAAAGGATGCCACTCATCGTAGGCACCCCTTTCATTTCGTTTTTTGATTTAGGTACGGAAAACAATTTACATCCAAACACCCAAGTTTTCAGTGACAATTTAGCTTATTGCAAAGGGAGTAATTCCGTCAATTTTGAATTATAATCCGTCAAAACGCATATGATTACTATATTTTATTCAGCTGGGTTCAACTTAACTAGTGATTTATTGACGAAAATATTGAGAGGGTGATTTACCATATCGACTCTTGAAATTTCTTGAAAAAGTTCGAGTATCGGAATAGCCAACTTCCAAGGCTACTTTTGTCACAGAATTATATATCTTATTATTTAAATAGGTCATGGCCTTTTCCAAACGAACTTCCTGCAAATATTTGGCAGGACTTAATCCCGTCAATTGTTTTAGCTTTCGGAGAAGAGATGATTCACTCATAGCCATGTCATAAGCTATTTTTGGAATATTGAGGATTTGTTTCGTATAATTAGCTTTGATGTAATCTTCAAACTCAGCTAGCCATTCTAAATCTTCTTCTGAAAATTCAGATAGCGTTTCTGTACCATCATTTTCATCCAAATCAATGGAAGCTCTTGAGGCATGATTATTTAAAAGATTCTCTATTCGAACTCTTAATTCTTCCTCGTTAAATGGTTTAAGTAAATAATCATCTACACCAATGCGTAAGGCCTGCAGCTTGTCTCTGACATCTGCTCTTGCAGTAAGTATAATAACAGGAATCTGGTTGAATTTAGTATCGGCTTTTAGCTTTTCTACAAATTGGAATCCGTCCATAACTGGCATCATTATATCAGACACAATTAAATCAGGTCTAAGAACATGCTTTAGTTTGTATGATTTAAATAGATAATCAAGTGCTTCTTGTCCGTTTCCAACGACTTCTATATTGAACTGGTCTGCTAGTGTGAAACGGATATAATCCTGAAGGCTTGAATTATCCTCTACCAACAAGATTGTTTTTTCAAGGACTTTCCCAGCAGGCTCTTTTAGAATATGCTCTGCAGGGTTTGTATTTTTTAAAAGCGATTCCTTGTCCTTAGTAATCAAATTACTCTCCTTATCAAATGCTCCAAAAACTTCCTTTCGAGGTAGTACTACGAAGAAAGTAGTTCCCATTCCCAGGTCACTTTCTACCCATATTTTCCCATTCATGAGCTCAACAAGTTCCTTTGAAAAAGCAAGACCAATTCCTGTTCCTCCCTCTTTAGGAGCATCAGGTACTTCAGTTTGAAAATACCGATTAAAAATATATGGAAGGTCTGTTTTTGAAATACCTCTTCCTGTATCTTTCACAATAAAAAGTATGTCTTTCTTTCTGTCCTCGATTGTTACTGAAACATGTCCTTTCGCAGCGGAGAATTTTATTGCATTTGACAGCAAATTATTTAATATCGTTTCTAATTTTTCAATGTCTAATTCAAGAATAAGATTTTCCTCTCCCAAAAATTCAAAAGTTAATTGTACTCCATTTGTCCGGGCATGTGATTCAAATCCAGATAAAATACGACGACTTAAATTAAACAATTGCAAGGGTTCTTCATTTAAAACCATTTTACCTGCTTCTATTTTTGAAAGATCCAATATCGAGTCTACAAGCCTCTGAAGATTCGAGGTGTTCTCTTGAGCTAGATGGGCTAGTTTTGATATTTCACTGCTTAAATCCGGAGCATTCATTATCGTATTCAGTGGGCCATGAATCAAGGTTAAAGGGGTTCTAAGTTCATGACTTATATTGGCAAAAAAACGTGATTTAGTTTCATCAATATTTCTGAGTCTTGCCGCTTGCTCACTTATCTTCTTATTCTGTAAAGCTAATTGCTTTTTATTTTTTTGCAGGAAAAGTACACCAACTGTCATTAAGACTAATGAAAGAAATGAAATAATAACTAATAAATAATAGATTTCTTTTTCACTTTCAATTCTTCCCTTTTCTCCCTCAAATACAGATTTTTCACCTATGAAGTAATTTTGTAGATAATCCAATTCTACAAGCATATCTTTTGAACGGTCAATAGACTCGTTTTCGTCTACAAATAGAGTTAAGGAAGTACTATCTATAACGTTCAAAAAGGAAGCATATCTAATCTGCTCTTTATATTTGTCTATGAGATTTTTGTAGTCCTTTTTATTCTTACATAATCTTATGATTTCTTCATTAATGAAATAACTCAATGAAAAATTAAAATCGCCCTCCAGACTGGAGCTTAGAAAGGTATAGACTTCAAATAAGCATTCATATTCATTCTCACATTCCTTTTGTACCAAATCCAAAATAAAATGTTTAGATGTATCTGATCTTAAGCCAAGCTCTGATTGAACAATATTATAGACCTCATCTTTTAGGGGCAATTTTGTTGAGACTAAGCCATTTTTGCCATGTAATTCAATGGTAGCTTTTAAGGAACCTTTATTATCGTCAAACCAACCATGTGGACCAGTAAACCAAAATGCATCTGCAAAACCAAGGAATAGCCTTGAAGCTCCTTTGGGTACAATGAATTTTTGTAGATCACCTGTACCTGTTTCTGTAAGGCCATCACCTATGAAAAATATTCTATTCAACTCAGGTCTGTTCTCCAAATGGTCATTATACAAATCACTGGAATACGGACATTTCCCACTAGGAACATTATCATCCAGAAACACTCCTAACAAACACTTATTATTATTTGGATGGTATATACCTGAGAGGCCTCCGAATGGTTCAATATTGATATAGCCCTCTCCACCGTCAGGCCCCACATAGAGAGGACCTATAAAAGAAATCTCACCGACAATTTCAGTAAAATTAATCCATTCAACACCCTCTTTTATCATTAACTCATAAGGTAGTAATCCACCTCCTCCACCTCCCGGAGCTGAAGTACTACTTTTTCCTGCGGCAAATACATTAGAACGGGCATTTACATTTACAGTAAACTGACTCCTTCCCTGTTCTAAAGAGCATAGTAATAGAATAATTATGAAGATTATTTGCCTCATTCTTTATGTGTAAGTATTCAGTATGATAGATTTACCAAAGAAGAGATCAAATTTATGAGTTCTGAAATGCTTCTTAATCTTTTTGTCTCATTAATTAATCTTTCTTAGTAGCAGAAGCTCTGTTATATTTTTGAGCTGATACGCTGCCAAATATTATATTCCTTAGTTAATATCTCGACATTCCCTTTCATTGCATATACGAATGGAATACCTCTTTTAATCAGTTCCTCTTCTTTAATCAATATTTCGACTTCATAGGTATTATCCATTCCCAAAGCTGATTTCTTATAAACGACGGTTTTAAGTTTTTCAAAATCAGAAACAGGATATCCATCTAATTGTAGCAAAACCGTTTGACCTTCACTAACCATTGAATAACTCTTTGAATCCAACAAGATTCTACCTAAAAGGGGTTTTGAAAGTTTTCTGTGATTAAGAATGGTTATAAGAAGATCATCTCTTCTTAAGAAAGGTCTTTTACTAGTATATATCTTAGTGTTACTTATAGATACTACTCCATCAATAGGTGCTCTGTAAATATGTTCTGTTTTCCAGTTATTTATTTCCTCTAATACCTTATACAAAGAACGATTAAACTTTTGATAGGCAAGTTCAGTGTTTGTGTCCTCGCCATATTCTAACTTGAAAATATCTAAATTCAAATCAGCTATTTCCTTTTTTACATCTTCGATGCGTTTTAGCAATGTGCTTAGCTGCTCTTCAGCTTTCAGTAATTCTTTTTCTGCTCTACTTGTTTCCTTACTTAACACAGGATCTTCATTTTGGACCTTTTGTTTTGCAAGACTTATATTTTTTCTTGCGATTTGCAAGTCTTTTTCCTTAAGTATTTTTAGTGTCTTTTCTAAAGGATCTTTTTGACGCTTAATTCGTCTTAAAGCCCTTTTATCAGTGCTTTTATTTTTGTCTTTAAGGTCTATCGTTCGTATAGATTCTAGTAAATCAAAGTAAGCAGTAGAAACCTTACTACCTAATTTATAATTCTCTTTTGGGTCAAAGTATTTCAAATCTTGCTCTCCAAACTCCATAAGTTGGTTACATTGCCTTTCTAGTTCAAGGATATCATCCAAATCGGCATCATGTTCCATTACAGCAATAAGATCTCCTTTTCTTACGGTATCCTGATGTTGCACTAATAGCTGAGCCAAGTAATTGGATTTGTTTATGTAAAGCTGGGTAGGGGGTTCTATAGTGACAATTTCTATATCTGATCTTACCTTTTCCGGAAACTCTAAAACCCAGCCTAAAACAACAAGAACCATGGTTACTAGAATTACAATAGCAGTGCCATAACTTAATAGCCATGAAGGAGGGTTCCCAATGATTTCTTCTATTTCTTCAGCTTTCTTTTCATTCATGCTTTGGGTATTTAATATACACTTGAAAACAAGCGATAATAAGCTCCTTTTTTATCCATAAGCGCACTGTGTGTACCTTCTTCAACGAGTTCCCCAGCTTCAATCACAAGGATATGGTCAGCAGATTTCACAGCACTTAATCGATGGGAAACTATTAGAATTGTTTTATCTGTAAATGTCTCCTCGATAGAGTCAAGAATCATGATTTCATTATAGCCGTCTAATGCTGATGTTGCCTCATCCAGTATAAAGAAGTCTCCTTTTTTATAAAAGGCTCTTGCCAATAAAATGCGTTGCAATTGTCCTTTACTCAGGTCCATACCATTTTTTCCAATTTTAGTATGGTAACCCATCGGTAAGTCCTCTATAAAGCGGTTAATATTTGCTAATTGGGTTGCTTGTCTAAGCCTTTCCTCATTAATATATCCATCACTTAAGACTATGTTTTCTGCAATACTATCTGAAAATATATAACTATCCTGGAGCACATAGGAACAGGCTTTATTCCAGCTCTTAGACTCCAAACTATTTAGATTTGTATTCCCAATTCGAATTTGCCCAGCATCCGGCTTGTAAATACCAAGTAATAACTTTAAGACAGACGATTTCCCCGAGCCAGAGCTTCCAACTATCGCAGTTGTTTTACCTCGTTCAATAGAAAATGAAAGATTTGATATCTGATTTTGTTCTGATGCTATCTTATGTGTGTAGGAAATATTGTCAAATACAATATTTCCATGTTCGGGTATATATTTAAATTTTTCTGCTGGATTTTTTTCGGTTTCCTCTGTAAACTCCTGCATTCGATCTAAACTAAGCTGAGCTGATCCTCCACCTAGTAATAAGGATTTCAAATGAATAATTGGAATATTCATTTGACCAACTAGATATTGTATACCAAATAAGGCTCCTAGAGAAAGTGTACCATCAATGACTGCCATTGCGGAAATACATGATATAGTTATATTCTTTACTTCGTTAATGAGCTTTGTCGACATTGAAAGTCGCTGGTTAAGTTGATTATACTGAATTTCTTGTTTGAAAAGTTTTGCTTCAGATCTTTCCCAATCCCATCTCTTCATGGTTTCCGCATTATTCAGCTTAATGTCCTGAATACCATTAACAATCTCCTCTAGTTTTAATTGATTCTCCAATTCAACATCATAGCGCTTAAAGGCTTCATTTTTTTGTCTGTCTACAG
>OMKD01000035.1 GCA_900299495.1 Sphingobacteriales bacterium | reverse complement strand
TTAATGGTTTTCTTTTTCTTTTCATTAATTCGAAAGATCTGGGACTTTGTAGTGGATATTTTTGATTTGAAGAATGGAATGGACCGCGAGGGTGCTATTCTCGAGATCCGAAATAACAAAAAGATGCAGGGAGCAAATGCCTGGCTTTTGATGTGTTCGATCATGGTAGCTTCACTAGGGCTTGATTTGAACTCCCCAGCAGTTATCATTGGTGCCATGTTAATATCACCACTTATGTCCCCGATATTGGGTGTGGGATTGGCTATTGGTATTAACGACCGAAATATGCTGATGATTTCGCTGAAGCATTTTTCGATTTCAATCGGTATATCCTTAGTGACCAGTTTCCTGTATTTTAAACTAACTCCAATAGGTCAGATCACGCCTGAGATTCTCAATAGAACAGCACCTACATTTCTGGACGCACTGATTGCATTCTTTGGTGGTCTTGCTGGTATTATATCTAATACGAGAAAAGATAAGAGTAATGCTATACCAGGTGTAGCTATCGCAACGGCCTTGATGCCTCCTTTGTGTGTGACCGGATTTGGATTGGCAAAAGGAGATTGGATGGTGATGATCAATTCATTTTACCTGTTCTTTTTGAACGCTGTTATTGTAGCTTTTGCTACTTACATGATCGTGCGTGTATTGAATTTTCCTTCAATGCAGCATGCCAATGAACAGGAGAAGCGTAAGGCCAAGGCATGGGGATTAGTATTAGGACTTTTACTGTTGGTGCCAAGTTTTATAATCCTTTCTAATATTCTGAGTAAGTTGAATGACCGAAGCAGTGTAGAAGAGTTTATGAATAGATACTTCGTTGAAGATGTATGGCAGATTCAGGAAAAACCAAAATCAGATACGCTGGATGCTCAGGTAATTGTTTTCAGAGAACTTACAGAGGACTCTATTGCCTATTATGAACGTATGTTTAATGAATTAGAGGTGAAGGGACGTTTTCATATCATTCAATCAAACGTATCAATGGATGATGCTGAACTGGAACAGATGAAAGTCAATATGCGAAGTGAATTACTTGAACTATTGCAAGCAGACAAGAAATTTGCCGATGAGAAAACCCGACAGATTGAATCCTTGGAGACTCAAATTGATAGTATACTGAATCCAGAGAATCAGTTTATTCTAGTCGCAAAGGAATTAAAAACCTTATATCCTAAGATGAAGACCTGTTCCTATGCAGAGATGCAATACGCTGAAGGGGATTCGGTAGTGATGTATCCAACGTTGAATGTTAGTTGGGAAAATACAAATCGCTATCAACGCCTGCGCATGGAGAATCAGATTAGTGGTTTTTTAAAAATCCGTCTTGCGCAGGATACTGTAGTTATTAAAAGTACCTTGAATTAGAGTTCAAGTTGTTCTTGAAAAGCATTGAAGAAGTCTCCCATGTTTTTGCCGTCTATTAAGGCATGATGGCCTGTTAAGGATAGGGGCATCATGATTTTATCTCCATCCTCGAAGTGTTTTCCCCAACTTATTCTGGGAATACAGTCGTGTGGGTGATAATGCATGGCATGCGTTATTGATGTAAAGCTAACCCAAGGAATTGCAGATAAAAATAAGTAGTCATCTCGCTCTTCTTCATCTTCAAATACGGGATCCTCCTGCATAAGGCGAATTCTATCAATTGCCCGTCTGTAGAAATCCTGAAACTCACCATAATATTTTACTTCACAAAAGCTGAACACATCACTTACTTTGGTGGAGACAGAGAATGAGGGGTGTACAAATTCATGCTCCACAACTTCATTACCTCGAATGCGCTGTAAGAAGGGTTTTATCTTATGAGCGGTAGCACTGATTTGGAAGACCATGGAAGGAGTGAATTTTAGTTCTTTATCCTTGATATATTCTAGAAAGCGGGTGATGTCCACATTGGCAGTGATACTGTAATGCGGATGATTCATAGCCTTGAAGTATTCAAAATGCTTCTTTCTGTGGGGGTTAGTAAATTCTATTTTGCGCATAGTTTGGCTGTATTTAGGTTTCGATATTGAAATTTAAGTTTTCCTTAAACAATAAAGAAAGCATATCTTACATTTAGATTATAGAAATTTAAATAGTTTCTATATGAAGCTTTCAGAAAACTAAACTGCAACATGGATCTACAACGAATTATAAAACTCTTCTTGTTTATCGGAGCCCTTTTAATTACACCAACGCTAAATGCTCAATCAGGGAATGAGTTGGATGAATATTGTAATGATAGGTTTGATTTTTGTATGAAATATCCTTCTGATGTTTTTGTGCAAAAAAATATCAGTACCAATGAGGATGGCTTGGTACTACGATCGTCAGATGATAATATTCGCCTTAGAGTTTATGGCTACCATAATGTATTACGAAATAATGCATCGGCCGAACTCAATAGTTATATAGAGATGGTTGAAGTGGATCATCCCGGTATGGAGCTCATCCTTTTAGAGGATAAACGATCCTCAGAAAATGCATTTGCCGTAATGCGAGTTGGGCGTATATTTTATTTTGTTCGAACGGTATATAAAGGAGAGGATATGATAGGGCTTACTTTGGAGGTTAATAGGAAAAAAGATCATACTATTGAATCTGCAAAGGAAATAGCTGAAGCATTGATTCGCCAAATCAGTATATAAAAAAAGGAGGTCTTCTAGACCTCCTTTTTTAGTATCGAATGTATTTTTTGTTTACAAAGGCTTTCAATCCTTCTTCTCCCATTTCTCGGCCAAATCCACTTTTTTTGATTCCTCCGAATGGTATTCTTGGATCTGATTTTACAAACTCATTCAAGAATACAGCTCCAGCATCAAGCGAATCAGCAATAATTCTTTTTCCTTTTTCTAGATCTTTCGTAAAGACTGCTGCACCCAGCCCGAGCTCACTATCGTTAGCTAAGTCTATAGCATCTACTTCGTCCTTTGCCTGAATCAGCGTACATATTGGACCAAATAGCTCCTCCCGAAACGCAATATTTGAACGATTTACATGCTCTATAAGGGTAGGAGGGTAATATGCACCAGTTTTGTTTGGGATTTCACCACCAATTACTAAAGAGGCTCCTTCTTGAATACTTTGCATAACCTTTTGATGTAACCGATCTCTTTCATCACAGGATACCAATGGTCCAAAGGTCGTATTGTCGTCCATAGGGTCTCCAAACTCTATAGACTGCATTGTAGTTATCAATTTAGTCTTGAATGCATCGTATACCTTTTCGACTACAATAAATCGCTTTGCTCCGATACAACTTTGGCCTGCATTTTTCATTCTGGAATCCAAGCCCTCTTTTACGGCTAGATCAAGGTCTGCGTCTTCAAGAATCAAGTAGGCATCATTACCCCCTAATTCGAGCAAAACAGGTTTTACTTCTTCACCGCTTATTTTAGCCACGCTGGATCCAGCATGAAATGAACCTGTAAGGCTAACCCCTTGAATGATTGGATTTCGAATCAAGGACTCCATTTGATTAGACTTTGCTAATAGAGCTTGATATACGAATTTAGGGAAGCCAGCTTCAAGGAAATAGTGTTCTAGCCTTAAGGCCGACCCACTTACATTAGAGGCATGTTTGATAAGTACAGTATTCCCCGCAGCTATTGCTGGAACCGCAAAACGAATAACCTGCCAATATGGAAAATTCCATGGCATTATACCTAGTAATGGACCAAGAGGGGTATAAACCAAACTGCTGGTTTTGTCCACTTCGAATAGTATATCTTCTTTAAGGAATTGTGCGAGATTTTCGGCATAATATCTGCAAAGGCGTGCACATTTTTTGATTTCGCTCTTGGATGCACTTATGGGTTTTCCCATTTCTTTAGTGATCAAAGCCGCATCATCCAGATTGTTTTCCAGAACCTTTGCTAAGTTCATCAAAAGTGTTGATCTCTCCTGAATAGATGTTTGTTTCCAGATCTTAAACTGTGATCTTGATTGATTCGCATAATCAATAAGTTGATCATCAGTACAGACTGGGTACCTTTTGATAATCTCATTGTTTACCGGATTTGTCGAGATCAATTCTAAAGCCATAAAGCTTATATAATTTGGTTATGAATTGGTAAAATTAGATTATTTTGAAGCGTATTTTGAAAATGCTTAAAGCCATATATAATGAAAACACTACTCCTCCAAATCTTTACTTTCCTCTTGTTTTTTCAGATGAACGCGCAAGATACAGATCCTTATCTGGATTATTTTCATCAAAATGTCGAAAAAAACATAGATCAAAGGCGATTCAACTACGATGATATCTTAAAAACTATAAACAAGTTAAAGGATAATGCAGCTTTCAAGGTTGAACAAGTAGGAGCTTCTGTTGAGGGGGAACCTATTAATCTTGTGTGTTGGGGAAATGGAAACGAGTCAGTATTACTATGGTCACAGATGCATGGAGATGAGCCTACGGCTACCATGGCAATTATGGACCTGTTTAATTTTTTAAGTGAGGAGCAGGATGAGACTGGAGAGTTACTAAAGAAAAAACTAAGTGATTCCCTAAGCCTCTACTTTCTGCCCATGTTGAATCCTGATGGAGCAAGAGCTTTTAGAAGGCATAATTCAATGGGAATAGATATAAATAGAGATGCATTAAAGCTTAATACTCCTGAGGGAAATGCGCTGAAGCGCATGCAGGAACGTATTCGACCAGACTGGGGATTTAATCTTCATGATCAGAGTCGCTATTATAAAGCAGGAAGTAATGATGAGCCAGCCACATTTTCTTTTCTAGCACCTGCCTATAACAAGCAAAAAGATATTAATGGTAATAGACTTGCTGCCATGCAGTTAATCGTAGAGATCAATGCTTTGATTCAAGGATACATTCCCAATCAGGTTGGTCGTTATGATGATACCTTTGAACCCAGAGCTTTTGGAGATAATATGCAAAAATGGGGAGTACGAACCATACTCGTAGAATGTGGAGGAAATCCAGAAGATTTAGAGAAACAAGAGATTCGTAAATATCATTTCGCACTCTTTTTGAAGGCCTTTGAGTCTATTATAGATAGGAGTTATAAGGCTTATGCAGTCAGTGATTATGAGGCGATTCCATTCAATAGGAGGAGAATGATGGAGTTGGTAATCAGAAACGCGACTTATAATTTTAAGGGATTCCAAACGAATCTTGATTTAGGATTTCAAGCAATAGAGTATGATAGCAAAGATCATTTGGACTTTTATAAAAAAGGCTCTATCAGTGAGGTAGGAGATCTTACAGGCTATCAAGGGTATCAGGATTTTGATTTGTCCGGTAAGGTCTTGAAAAAAGGCAAGCTGTACCCAGAGATCGTATCTTCTGCAAAGTCTTTGACTCCTGAATTTATTCAGCGACTGCATAGAAATGGGTATACCGATGTGCGACTAGGAAATCTTCCCGTTAAGCTGAATCGTTATGATTTTTCGCTTATGCTACACAGTTCAAAAAAGACTTATGTGAATAATGAGATTCAATTATATGGAAATCCTTCATTGATTATTGAAAACGATCAAGGCATGGTTGAAGGCGTGATAGTGAATGGGGTTTATTATTCTGTAAAATAGTGTTTTGCTTGTTTAATATTCTGTTTATTTAAAAAAAATCAAAATAAAATTATAATTAATTGATAGTTATTGCTATATTGTATTAAACGGCGATGCTGATATTCAATTCCCTTCTAAATTCGCCGTTGGGCCAAAAAGGAATAAGTCCTAAGATTTTCTTAGGACTTATTTTATTATTGACCTTTGAATCGTTCAATAAAACCATTCATTTCTTCCACAATATCGGGTGAACCAATGGCTATACTTGTTTTTTGGTGGAGCTCAGTTATTTCCTGTTCCATAATTCTGTTTCCGTGACAATCAATGGCTACACCTCCTGCTTGTTCTACGATGAATGACATAGGGTTACATTCATAAAGCAGACGTAGTTTTCCGCCAGGTTTGTCAGAAGTATATGGATAGGTGAAAATACCTCCCTTAAAGAGTGTTCTATGTACATCTGCAACCATAGATCCAATATATCTCAATGTTCTCTTTTCTTCGAAACAGTGCGAAAGGAATCTTCTAACTCCGGTTGGGAATTTGAGGTAATATCCTTGATTGACAGAATAGAAGTTACCGGTTTGTGGAATTCTGATGTTAGGATGTGATAGGCAGAATTCTCCGATGGATGGATCCAATGTAAATCCATTGACTCCATTACCGGTAGTAAACACAAGCATGGTAGAGGTTCCATAAAGGACATACCCTGCTGCAACTAGTTCTGTTCCTTTTTGCAGGAAATCATTTACGTTACAAGGTCCATCAACATCACTGAGTCTTCGGTAAATACCGAATATTGTTCCAACGGATACATTGACATCTATATTAGAGGAACCGTCTAAGGGGTCGGTAACCATTACATACTTGGAAGAAACATCATGTACGCCTGAAATAGGAATGATGCCCTCATTCTCCTCAGAAGCAATACCTGCGCATTGCCCACTACTTTTCATACAATCTATAAGAAGATCATTGGAGTATATGTCTAGTTTCTGAACATCATCGCCTGAAGTATTTGACTGATCTGCAGCACCCAGGATATTGAGCAAACCTGCTTTGTTGATCGCATTGTTTATGATCTTGGTTGCAACACCAATGTCTCTAAGCAAAGCAGTAAGCTCTCCAGAGGCATGCTTAAAGTCCTTTTGACGTTGAAGGATAAATTCGTCAAGTGTTAATATTCGCTTCATTAAATTTGGTTTGAGAATGGTTAGTGCTTTGGTTTAGCAAGCAAACTTATTCTGACCCCAAAGGTATGTAAATAATCCTTGAATGGAAAAGTAATGTTAGCCTAGCTGCTTGAAAGTCATTATTAATCATTCATTAATTATAAATCCTTTGTGAATAAATGAATGTATTCTGTAATTTTCTAAATAAATGAAGCTTATCGTAAACAGGAACGGTAAAATTGTAGTTACTTTGTTATATATTTTTTGGTCTAAAATGTGGTGAGTGAAAGAGCTTCAGTATTTGAACAGATATTTTTTTAAGTACAAGAATAAATTGATTGCAGGAATCATCTTCGTATTTGCATCAAATTATTTTCGTATTCTTCAGCCACAGATGATTCGAGAGGCACTGGATTTGGTGATGGATAATATCCAAATCTACCAGCTACTTGAGGATGGAAACATCCGAGACACTCTGGTTAAGCAGTTAGGTGCTTTATTACTTGAATTTGGTGGATTGGTGCTTATTCTTGCCCTAATCATGGGGGCATTCATGTATCTTATGCGTCAAACGATCATTGTGATGTCCAGGCTCATAGAATACGACCTAAGAAAGGTTATCTATGAAAAGTTTCAATTATTAAGTGTAGAGTTTTATAAGCGAAATAATACGGGTGACCTGATGGCTCGTATATTAGAAGATGTATCTAAGGTTAGAATGTATCTTGGTCCCGCGATATTATATGGGATCAACCTGACCGCTTTATTTATACTTGCAATTTCCTCTATGGTAAATGTTTCTTTGGAACTTACCTTGTATGCTTTAGCTCCGTTGCCTATTTTATCGATATCCATTTACTATATCTCTTCATTGATCAATAAAAAGTCCACTAAGATTCAGGAACAACTTGGATACTTGAACACGGTGGTTCAAGAAGTTTTTTCAGGGATACGTGTTGTAAAATCCTATGCTCAGGAAAATAGTGTCGGCGAGAATTTTGCCAATCAGAGTCAGAATTATAAGGTTAAATCGATGGAGCTAGCAAGGGTGAATGCATTCTTTTACCCACTGATGCTGTTACTGGTAGGCGCAAGTACAATTGTGACTGTTTTTATTGGCGGTAAAATGGTGCTTGCGGGTAAGATTAGTCCTGGTAATATTGCAGAGTTTGTAATCTATGTAAATATGCTTACCTGGCCAGTTACAGCTATTGGATGGGTTGCCTCTATAATTCAGCAAGCATCGGTTTCTCAAAAGCGAATTAACATTGTACTTAATGAGGAATTGCAGGTTGTGAATGCAGAATCTCCTTTGTCAGAAAATATAAAGGGGGATATTCAATTTAAGAATGTGTCCTTTACCTACCCGGATTCCGGCATTGAGGCCTTGAAAAATTTGTCCTTTGATCTTAAAGCAGGGCAGAAAATGGCTATCATTGGTCGAACTGGAGGTGGTAAGACGACTATCGCAGAATTACTACTCAGGAATTACGATGTAAGTGCTGGAGAAATCCTGATCGATCAGACAAATATTAAAGAACATGAGTTACAGAATCTAAGGTCCCGCCTGGGTTATGTTCCTCAGGATTCCTTCTTGTTTTCTGATACCATTTCTAAGAATGTTGCTTTTGGTAATCCAGATGTGGGGCAAGCGGATGTAGAGAAATATTGTGCTTATGCATCTATTGACAAAGATATCAAAGACTTACCTGAAGGGTATGATACCATAGTAGGTGAGAGAGGGGTTACATTGTCCGGCGGGCAAAAGCAAAGAATCTCCATCGCAAGAGCTTTGATCAAGAGACCAGATTTGGTGATTCTTGATGATTGTTTATCCGCAGTGGATACAAAAACAGAGCAAGCAATACTTTCGTTTTTTGAAACGGAATTTGCAGATCGCACAACGATAATCATTACGCATAGAATATATAATTTATTGGAATTTGATTTGATAGTTGTTCTGGATGATGGCCGTGTGGTCGAGCGAGGTAAGCATCAGGAATTGCTTGAAAAGAAAGGGTATTATGCCGATTTATTTCATAAACAATCTTTGGAAAAGGAGTCTATTTAATAATTTAATTTTGTCAGAATAGCTAAATATGAGGCAAAAACATAGATTGATTTTACTTAAATAATATTTCTTTTTGATTTTATGTTTAATGTTTTACATTTGTAATAGGTATTCATTTTTTTAAACTAAATTTTTAAGAGTGGAATCAGATAGAAATCAAAGAAGATTTGAGAGCGTCTATTCGAAAAAGGTTCGTGCAGGAAAGAGAAGAACATATTTCTTCGATGTTAGACGAACAAAAGGTGATGATTTCTACCTTACGCTTACAGAGAGCACAAAGCGATTTAATGGTGAGGGGTATGAAAGACACAAGATATTCTTGTACAAAGAGGATTTTAATCGCTTTATCGATAGTCTAGAGGAGGCAATTTCTTATGTGAAGACAGAGCTTATGCCAGACTACGATTACGATGAGTTCACTCGCCGCCAGGAGGAGTGGGAATCCAAAAGAGAGAATGAGGAGAGTAGCGAAGGAAATGTGATGGATTCTTCAAACGAAGAAGCTTCAGAAGATGATCTTTCGTGGTAATTAACCACATTCATATAATAAAAAAGGCGACTAAATTTTAGTCGCCTTTTTTATTTAATAGCTGCCTTTGAACCTTCTCAAGAACCACTCTGTTCCAAGCAGTAAAAAGATTATTAAGAACAACCATCTGTAATCTATCAATGGGAAGGTTCTGCTATCGCTATAGATTACTGGTTTTTGACTGTCGTCCGCTAATAGCTCAGCCTCAAGTTCTTTTAGTTGATTTGGGAAATATAGCTTCCCATTGCTTTTTGAACTAAGCAGATTCAGCATATTGAAATCCGCTGTCAATTCTAAGGCCTCCAGGTTTAGATCAGTTACAGAAATAGACCCACTCTGTTCTAATTTTTCTTCATTGAAGGCCGTGCTAGCTGTATAGGTATAGTTTCCTTCTTGTAGCTTTCGAACATTAAGGCTATACGCATCGCCACGTCTCGAGAAGATATAATCAAAGTTTTCACCAAGCTTATTCGTTAATCTTAAACTGGCTTCAGGTGTATTTATGCGCTCGAAGTTAGCATTGAATAATTCAGCATCAAATACTACTTCCTCGTTGGTAAGGTATTGGTTTTTAGAAGGGTTAACTCTGAATTTTCTTTTGTCCTCCTTGCTTCCTAAATAAAGTACAAGATTTTGGATCAGTTGATCGAATGCTAGATGATCACCTGATTGCATGAAGTGGAAGATTCTCCATTTCCATATGCCTGATCCTAAGAGCACTGCTGTTTTTTGCCCTTCACTATCGTTTAAACTTAATAACGGATACTGAGTGTCCACAGAGCCGATTCTTTGGTTTAATAAAACAGAACCCGATCTGTTTTCAATGGAGCCAAAAGGAACCACTAGAGGAGGATACTGACTGATATTATTGCTTAAAGACTCATCAATCTTAAATAGGTTGAATGTTTTGCTGGCGATACCGAAGCTTTCATTATACTCACCAATATAATCCTGGATATTTATGATATCCTGCGTAGCATTCAATTCATCTATATTGGTGTCCATACCAACTATATACCAAAGCGGGGTTTTATTACCCTTATATCTCTTCGTTAAATTATTGAATTTAGCCTTGTTTGTATTGGGAAGTTGATGAAGAATCAATAAATCCGGATTGGCAGGAAGATCTTCTGTATTGGCATCATCCAGGTATTTTACTTCAAACTCAACATTGCCTTGAGCTTCCAGAGCAGAACGTATGGCAAATATATCGGGATGCGGTGCAGCAGCAAGCAGCAGTACTTTTTGTTTTGCATCTATAACCTCAATTCGGAATATTCGTTGATTGTTTGCAGTGCTTTGCTCATCTTGAAGCGGAGACAACTCAATACTGAATTTTTGATTGCCAATCTCTGTAGCTTCTAGGAAAAATTCTGCTGTTGTAAAGAAATTAGTTCGGTCAATCTTAATCTCCTGTTGGGTTAGTAGCTCCTTCCTTTCTCCCTCGTATTTATAAATACTTAAATTTGAAATTCCGAGTTGGACATTTTTGGCTACTATATCAACAAGCACATTGAACTTATCATTTAGATAGGTGATATCATTGTGGAACACTCTTTTGATCAGGAGATCTCTTTTACTCGTTGTATCTCCTAAGAGTATAGTGTTTATTTTTAATCCGGATTGATTCGCATAGATGGGGTTATTTCCTAGATTATAAATCCCATCGCTGGCAAGGATAAGTCCTGCTTTAGGCGCATCTTTATACTGGTTTTGAATCAGGTCAAAAACAGCTGACAGATTTGTAGATTCATCATTGAAAGCTGTGTCGAGATCAGGTCTTATTTGGTCTCCCAAACTATAACCTTTTACGTCATATTTTGATTCTAGTCTATTCGCCATAGCTTGTAGTTCGGCCTGAAAATCCTTTAGAGTTTCAGCATTCATCTCACTTTTTACAGAAGAGGAAACATCCTGTGCAATGAATAGCACTGGTTTTTGACTTTGATTGATTATTTTTTTCAGAAAGGGTTGCAAAAGCAACAACACGATAAGGCCTACCCCCAATCCTCTGAGCGAAGCAAGGATGATCTTTAAAGTCTTGCTGAATTCTTTTTCTTTAGAATTTCTAAAGTATAGTATACCGCTTATCCCTATGGCTGCTAATAAACAGAAGAATAAGAAATATTGAGGAGTACTTAGATAAAATTCAGTCATTATAAGTCGGTAGATTATTTTATTGTGTTAAAAGAACGCGTATGTCTAACAGATTTGTCAAATTACTTGTTTTTAGAAACAAACAAAAGTAAGGACTAATTTTATAAATAGGCTTTTTTATTTTTGATTGAAGTTTTGGAGTCGTATTATAAGCATTATAACAGGAGTATGAATAGATTAATTTGCATTTTACTTTTCTTGGGGTTCACAGCACCTTTAAAGGCCTCTTATCTTTTGCTTCCAATGGATGCAGAAAGTCAAAGAGATCATCTCAAGGCTTATGGGATTACCTATTGGGTTCTGGAGAATCAGGTTGAATCCTGGTGGTTATTGAATTACCGAGGTGGAAGTTTTGCATTTCCGTATAACAAAGCTTTTGAAAAGGAATGTCTAACCAGAGGAGTGAGCTATGAGGTGATTTCAGATGGTGCATTTAGCAATATTATTGAAGAAATCAGTAATCCAGAGGCTAACATGGAGGCTGTAAAGCTTGAGGTAGCTCCAAAGGTGGCCGTTTACACGCCGGACTTTAATGCCAAAGGAGAAAAGATACAGCCCTGGGATGATGCAGTTACACTGGTGTTGACCTATGCTGAAATTCCCTATGAAACAATTTATGATACGGATGTACTAAATGATCGTTTGGTCGAATACGACTGGCTGCATTTACACCACGAAGATTTTACCGGACAGTATGGTAAGTTCTATGCTGCTTTTCACAACTATGAATGGTATAAGGAAAATGTGCGCAAGATGGAGGAGTTGGCTGCTGAGAATGGTTTTCAAAAGGTATCTCAGCTAAAGCTAGCTGTTGCAAAGAAGATTCAGGAATATATTGTTGGAGGTGGCTTTATGTTTGCCATGTGTTCGGCTACGGATACGTATGATATCGCTCTTGCCGCTGAAGGACAGGATATATGTGCGAAGTATTATGATGGGGATGCTGCGGATGCCAATATCGAACTTGATTTCAGTAGAACACTCGCCTTTACGAATTTTGAGCTTTCCAAGAATCCACTAGAATATGAGTATTCTTCCATTGATCATCAACGTGGAAGAAATGTCAGACCGGATCAGGATTATTTTACATTATTCGATTTTTCTGCGAAATGGGATCCGGTTCCGACTATGCTAACGCAAAATCATACCCGAACGGTAAAAGGTTTTATGGGGCAGACAACTGCATTCAAAAAACAATATGTCAAATCAGAGGTCCTTATTCTCGGTGAAAATAAGCCAGCTAATGAGGTTCGGTATATTCACGGTAAGTTATTGGAAGGAACATGGACCTTTTACGGTGGTCACGATCCTGAAGATTATAAACATCGGGTAAATGATCCGGAGACAGATCTTAGTCTTCATCCGCAGTCTCCTGGTTATAGACTTATTTTGAATAATGTGTTATTCCCAGCAGCGAAGAAAAAGAAACGTAAAACCTAGGCAACTTCTAGTTTTTTGTAAATTGCGAGCATAAATATTGCAAGAATGAAAAAGATAACTGCTATTGTTCCAATGCGCCACAACAGCGAACGTGTGCCAGGAAAGAACTATCGGGATTTTGCCGGTAAACCACTTTACCACAGAGTAGTGGAAAGTCTCCTAGCCTGTGATAAAATTGCTGAGGTTGTTATTGATACAGATAGTCCAACTATATTAGAAGATGCATCCAAGCATTTTCCAAGTGTTCGTTTATTTGAGCGTCCGGAACATCTTCGTGCAGGAGAAGTACCTATGAATGATGTTTTGTTGAATACCATTTCTCAATTGGATGCGGATTTTTTCCTTCAAACCCATAGCACCAACCCATTGCTTTCTGCAAAAACGGTGGCAGATGGTGTACATGCTTTTTTAGAAAACTATCCTATCCACGATTCCTTGTTTACGGTTACTCGTTTGCAAACTAGATTATGGGATCCTTTAGCAAGAGCGATCAATCACAACCCGAATATATTGCTTCGAACGCAGGATTTGCCTCCAGTGTATGAGGAAAATTCTTGTATGTATATTTTCTCAGAAAAGATTCTTAGAGAAAAACATAACCGAATTGGCGACAGACCTTTTATGATGGAGATGCCAGCACAGGAGGCTCAGGATATTGACGTTGAATTGGATTTTATCCTGGCAGAATTATTATATAAAGAGATAAACAAATAAAATTTAAATTATAGCATGGAATATACAAACCTTTTGGTTGAAGAGCAGGATGGAGTAATGATCCTAACCATTAATAGAGAGCGAGCACTAAATGCACTGAATAAGCAGACCATGTCAGAGTTGGGGCATTTTTTTGGTGTGGATGCTGCAGGTAGAAATGATATCAAAGGTGTGATTATCAAAGGAGCTGGTGACAAAGCATTTGTTGCCGGAGCAGATATCAAAGAGTTTTTGGAAATCGATGCAGCTGCCGGTGCTGAAATGGCTAAAAATGGGCAGGATGTTTTCTTCTTAATCGAACGTTTTCATAAGCCCGTAATTGCTGCGATTAATGGTTTTACTCTAGGAGGTGGATGTGAGTTAGCAATGGCTTGTCATATGCGTGTGGCAACCGATACTGCGAAATTCGGACAGCCTGAGGTAAATCTTGGTTTGATTCCAGGATATGGCGGTACGCAGCGATTGATCCAATATATAGGGAAAACGAAAGCGGTTGAGCTGTTGATGACTGGAGATATGTTATCTGCAGAGGATGCACTTCGTCTAGGATTGGTGAATTACGTGGTGTCGTATGACGAGATGATGGATAAAGCTAAGAGTCTAATTTTAAAAGTGGCTAAAAAAGGACCAATCGCTATAGCTAAGGTGATCGAGGCTGTCAATGCATATTTTGATAATGACAAAGAAGGCTTTGGTGCTGAGGTAGATTGCTTTGGAGATACCTGTGGAACAGAGGACTTCAAAATAGGAGCTAGTGCCTTTATCAATAAGGAGAAACCTAAGTTTACTGGTAAGTAAATCTTAAATAAATGTCAAAAGTCAAATGGATGTGGAGCTCTTCACATCCATTTTTCTTTGTATTTGTTAGGCTTTTATAAGTTGCTAATCTTTGAACAGGATTATTCATTTGAAAGGATATTCACAAGTTTGAAGATAAAGATGTAAATTTGCAGCGCTTTTTGTTTAGGTGCCCAATCTCAAGGGTAATAATGATATATAAAAATGATCGAAACAAATATATTGATTATTGGTGCGGGACCTGTTGGTCTGTTTACTGTTTTTGAGGCAGGACTCTTAAAGTTGAAATGTCATTTGATCGATGCACTTCCGGAGGCGGGAGGTCAGCTTAAAGAAATCTATCCTAAAAAACCTATTTATGATATTCCTGGATACCCTTCTGTACTTGCAGGGGATTTGGTGGATAATCTGATGGAGCAGATCAAGCCATTCAAGCCTACATTTACATTTGGTGAGCGTGCAGAAACTATTGAAAAGTTGGAAGATGGCACATTCAGAGTAGAGTCCAACAAGGGAACGGTTATCAAAACAAATGTGATTGCGATTGCAGCAGGCTTAGGTTGTTTTGAGCCACGTAAACCACCTTTATCTAACATCACAGACTTTGAAGATAAAGGCGTTGAGTATATCATCAAAGATCCTAATTTTTATAAAGGAAAGCGTGTAGTCGTAGCCGGTGGAGGAGATTCCGCATTAGACTGGACTATTCTTCTGGCCGATATCGCAGAAGAAGTTACTTTGGTACACCGAAGAGAGTCCTTTAGAGGAGCATTGGATTCTGTAGAAAAAGTAGTGGAGCTTGATAAGCAGGGTAAGGTTAAATTAGTAACTAACGCACAAATTACAGCACTTAAAGGTAATGATAAGTTGGAGCAGGTTGTTATTAAGCACAAAGAATTAGGAGAGATTACAAAAGATGTGGATCACTTTGTTCCTCTTTTCGGCTTATCTCCAAAACTTGGTCCAATCGCTGATTGGGAGCTTAATGTAACCAAAAATGCTATAGAGGTGGATACCTTTGATTACAGTACCAATATTGAAGGAATCTATGCGATTGGAGATATCAACACCTACCCGGGTAAATTAAAGTTGATTCTTTGTGGATTCCATGAAGGTACTTTAATGGTACAATCTGCATTCAAACATATTTATCCGGATAAGAAATTGTCATTTAAGTACACGACCGTTACAGGTATTGATGGACTTTAATATAGAATAATGGAAGGGATTATAAATATCAAAGTTACAGACAGAGAAGGTGTAACGCATGAGCTGGAAGCTCCCACAGATATGAATATGAATCTGATGGAGGTATGTAAAAGTTATGAACTTCCCGTAGAAGGTACATGTGGAGGGATGGCACTTTGTGCATCCTGTCACATGTACATTCTTTCTGATCACCAATTAGCAGATCTTTCGGATGATGAAGAAGATATGCTGGATCAGGCATTTTTTGTAGAGGACAATTCTAGACTGGGTTGTCAAATACCGATCACAGAAGAACTCGAAGGTCTAGAAGTAAAGTTGGCTGAAGTGGAATAGTTGTTATTCGTAGTTTCCAACTAGATTTTTGTATTCGTCATACTTTTCAAAAGGCGCCTTTAATTCTACCATAGGAATTATATCTAATGCAATTGCTTTATAGTGTGCATCCACGTGTTCTTTAGTTGAGTTCAGATATATTTCTAATTCACCGTTCATCAGTTGTTCTGTTCTCCACTTGAATGTTGCAAGCATCTTTGCTTCTACTTCTGTACGAATGGCTTCCTCATCCAAAAGGCTATTATCTTTGTCTTTTATGACATTTATGTCGCTCATAGCGTCTTCATTTCTTGCAATGAAGGATCCATTTTTAAACAAGAAATAAGCTGTATGTATTTTTTTTCCACCTAGTCCTTTTTCAAGCAGTGCATAAAGGATAAGCTGTAGATCTTCCTTGGATCTGATTTCATCTATTTTCTTTCCAGACTTCTGCCATTTGAGATCAAGAATAAGGATTTCATCCCCTCGATGTAGCACCATATCCATTATACCCAGGAATCTTAAATCGGATAATATAGCTCCATTGACTCTTCTTTCGCAGGAGTCCTCTCGTATTTCCCAATTGTTGTCCTTGATTTTGTTCTTGAAAACGTGAGCGGCTTCTAAGAGGGACTTTCGCAAACTTTGACGCTCAGATTCTTTACCATACAATAAGAAAATGGCTCCCTTGGTTTCCAGTGCTTGCTCATATAATTCAGAAAATCGTGCTACAAATTCGGAATCATTGCAGTCTAGGATGTTAGGAGTTTTGAATAGATGTTCAAATACTTCATGTCCGATAATCCCTTTTATCCTATTTTCGTTTTTAATACTCTCAATAGAACTTCTTTTAAGTTTTAGTAAGTAACTAAAAGCAAACTGATAAGGGTGATAGAATAATTTATTTAGTGAGGAATAACTCCATTTCTGCTTTTCCCCAAATTGTTTAAGCAATTTATGGAGCTGATCAACATGCGTAAATCCGTTATTAGCTTCTTTTTTGATAGACGCTACTGTTTTCAATTCAGCCTGATTAAATCCTATTGGCTTAGAGTCTACCTGAATTTCAAATTGCGCGATATGAATGTTGTCTAACCGTTCTTCGAGGTCAACGATTATGTTCGAAGGTTCTTTTTGCTCTCCTTTTATCTTTTTCGGTACGACCAAAATTAATCGTTCTTCAGCCTGTAGTATTGGCCAAAGTCTACGCCATATTTTTTGTTTAGTTTCCAGGTCTGGAAGGTCTGGAAAACAGTTTTTATCATTTAGGAATTGTAGTTCTTTGACTGACCAGGTGGAAAATTGGTACTGTTCTGAACCCTGGATGCAGTTCCACCAAATGATTTGTTGGCAAGGATTTAAGATCGCAGTTGCCTTATTAACATACTGAGGGGCATTGATCATGCGCTCGCTCAGCTGAAAAGGGGCAGCTTGAAATATTGAATTAATTATGTGATCCAATTGAAGTTGAGAAATGGTCTCTTCTTCATAGGATTCAAGTAAATCCAGTAATTGTCTGCAAAGTTTGTTGAGCAGATTCAAGTGCTGGTTTTCCAGGTCTTTTGATGATAAATGCTTTGAAAGGTGATTGTAGATTTTTAAAACCTCAGATTTTGGACATCTTTTGTTCGCATCGTATCGTTCTCGGTTGAACCAGAACTGATATTCCTGGAGCAGTTTTTCTTCTCTTTCCGAACTGTAACTATCTTTCTCGTTTAAATAAGTTCTTACTGCTTTTTCAAATTCCTGTTGGTCAAATCCTGGTGCATTTGAAAAGTCTTTGATCAGTTTCCTTGCTAAGCCTTTATCAAATGGGCTAGAAGGCAGTTTAAGGAAGTCTATGACTTTAAAAAGATCTAAAGGACCCCATAAGAATACTGAAATGGATTTTAGGAGCATCAAGCCAGGTCTCACCGGTGCTGAAGATGGTAATCCTAACGCAGGATAGCCATAATTGCTCAGGCTTCTATCTAGAGCACCAGATTGGTCAGGAATAAAAAAGAGTTGCTCCTCTTCATTGAGGATTTGTGCAAAGTGCTGACTGGCATCCGATTCGGTATTGAAATTCCAAATTTGAAATGATCCATCACCTTTCAACGCGCAGTTCATTTTATTATTAATAAACAGATCTTGAATGGTGGATAGGTCTGACTCCTTATCACTGGCTTTACCGATCTTCTCTATGTTTATTAAACGGATATCGGAGTTGGTTGACAGTATACTGTTAAGTAGATTCCTAAAGTGTCCAGGAAGTAGCTCGATTGGTTCAGCCAGTTGAATTTCTTTTAGTGGTATCTTAACTAGAGGGACTCTTTTACGAACGAAATCAAAACGATCCGCAAAGGCTTTCGGCCATTCTGTTCCTAAGGCTTGGATGTGTTGTTCCAAAGAATGGAAGACCATTAATCTTGAATGATCAGCAGCTTTATCAAAAGTGTATGCTGCTAGGAGCAATTCATCTCTCAACTCTAAAATCCTTTTGGCTGTGCCATAGGGATCCGCTTCGAAAGAATCTTTATAAAAAGCAGTATTATGTTCCTTTAGGATTTGCTGTAAGAATTTTCTGGCATATTCAAGTCGAATATGTGCGTAAGCTTCTGAGGTCTCATGGAAGGGACTCAGACAAATTTGTTCCAGAAATGTTAGAAGTTTAGTTGGACCTGCGATTAGCGTTCCGGAGGTAGTAATTGTGGAATGGGGGTATGCTCTGTTATCCAGAGCCGTACCAAAAAGTAATTTCATTTAGCTATGTTTAGCCACCGGTTTCTTGTTTTAGTTGCTTCATTTGTGATTCCCAAAGTTGTTTTTGGTCATCAATCTCATCATCATCACAAAAGTCTATTAGGGTTAATATAGTTTCGTTTGTAACCGGCGATTTTTCAAACTTGAACTCAAGATATTCATCATCACTATCTGCATCTTCCCATTTGAATCGGATACGCTCATTTTCCTTATCTTCAACTAACTCTGCGATCTCATCTGCACCTTCCCAAGTAAAGGTATAGACTTCACCAGTGATGTCTATTTCATCACAAAACCATCTGATTAGACAGTTTGGAGTGGTAAAGAACTGATACAGAATGGATGGAGATGCTCTAAATAAGAACTCCATTTTAAATGATACTCTTTTCATTTTCGTTCTCTTCTTTATCGATATTGACGCCTTTTCGGACAATTACAGTCCATAGCATTCATTTATATGTCAAATCGCAATAAATAATAAATAGTTCATATTTCCAAAAAATAAATGCTATACTATGATAGAAATTTGATTTTGTAATTGCAATACCTCAAATAAAAAATATTGAGGCATTTGACTTGTTTTTTTATCTTACCCTTGACAAATGGCGCTTATAATCTTAACTTTGTTTTCGGTTTCATCTGCAAATTCTCCTTTTAACCCACACAGCATTCCAATGACTAAACTACTTTTGCAGAAAAATCACTTTAAAGCAAATAATAATTATACAATAAGTTTACATGAGGCAACTTAAAATTACTAAGTCGATTACGAACAGAGAATCACAATCATTAGAGAAGTATCTGCAAGAAATCGGTAAAGTTGATCTACTTTCTCCTGAGGATGAGGTGGCTTTGGCAAAAAGAATTAAAGAGGGTGATGAACAGGCATTAGAGAAACTAACAAAAGCAAATTTAAGGTTTGTTGTTTCCGTTGCTAAGCAATACCAAAACCAAGGTTTATCGCTATCGGATCTTATCAACGAGGGGAACTTAGGGCTTATTAAAGCTGCTCAACGTTTTGACGAAACTAGAGGTTTCAAATTCATCTCTTATGCCGTTTGGTGGATTCGTCAATCTATTCTGCAAGCATTGGCAGAACAGTCACGTATTGTAAGATTACCTTTGAATAAGGTTGGATCTTTGAACAAGATCAACAAAGCATTCTCTGAGTTGGAGCAATCTTACGAAAGAGAACCTTCTGCGGATGAATTAGCAGAACTATTGGAAATTGGTGTTGAGGAAGTTGAGACTACTTTAGGTGTAGCTGCCAGACACGTTTCTATGGATGCTCCATTTGTTGAAGGAGAAGATAACTCTTTATTAGATGTTTTGGAGAACAGTGGTACTCCAGGCACTGATGATTCTTTAGCTTATAATGAATCACTAAGAAGAGAGATCGATCGTTCATTATCTACATTGACTGATCGCCAGCGCGATGTGATAAAGTTATATTTTGGTATCGGCGTAGCTCACCAAATGTCTTTAGAAGATATTGGGGAGAAGTTCGGATTGACTAGAGAACGTGTCCGTCAGATTAAGGACAAAGCAATTAATAAATTAAGGTCAACAAACCGAAGTAAACTTTTGAAAAACTTCCTAGGAAATTAAGATTTAAAAATAGAGTTAACAGCCAAATGAAAGTTTGGCTGTTTTTTATTAAAGCAATCATAGAATTTTATCTATTTTTGCGCTGTTATTCTAACAAAAACATAACCAAATTATTAAAAATGAGCGAAAAGGAAATGCTTTT
>OMKD01000034.1 GCA_900299495.1 Sphingobacteriales bacterium | reverse complement strand
GAGCAGCTGGCTTAGTATTTGGCATTTCCATATAGGTTGTTACACCACCTGCAACTGCAGCTCTGGACTCTGTCAACAACTCTGCTTTATGCGTAAGACCAGGCTCTCTAAAATGCACTTGATCATCAATAATTCCAGGAATAATCCATTTACCGGTAGCATCAATTTCTACATCTGCCTTGGCATCAATAATGCCACCAACTTTAGCTATTCGACCATTTTCAACAAGAACATCTCCAGCCTTTTGCCATCCTCTGTTTATAATGGTCCCGTTTTTAATTAATATCCTTTGCATTATTTTGCTTTAATAGTTGTTGTTATGTTATATGAACAATTTATAAGTTTTTTTTTAGACCTCGATAGACATTCCTAAAAAAAGAGGTGCAATCACTTTTTTTTATTCAAATGAAGAAGATACCTTTGAGTGATATAAATTCAAATTCGTAAGATGACGCAGTTTTTAGACAGTAATTTCAAGCTTGGAATTCTTGGTGGCGGGCAGTTAGGAAAAATGCTTTGCAAAGAAACCAACGAATGGAGTATTAATACGCATATTTTAGATAAATCCGTTTCCTTCCCCTCGGGAAGAAACGCAACAGCATTTGTTGAAGGAGATTATAATAATTATGACGATGTAATCAATTTTGGAAAGGAGATGGATGTCATCACCATAGAAATCGAGCACGTAAATGTCGATGCATTGGAAGTATTAGAAAAAGAGGGAAAAACAGTTCATCCAAGGCCTTCCGCACTTCGAATCATAAAAGACAAAGGACTTCAGAAAAACTTTTATGCTGACCATAATCTACCGACCTCAGATTACGAATTATTTGAATCTAAGGCTGATATCCTAAATGCAGTTGAAGATGGACGTGTAACTGTACCCTTTGTTCAAAAATCAAGAACAGCTGGATATGATGGTAAAGGAGTCTTTGTAGTAAGCTCTTCAGCTAAGCTCGAACAAATGATGGATTGTCCATCCGTAGTTGAGGACCTTGTAGATATTGAAAAAGAATTGGCCGTTATCGCAGTAAGGAATCCAAAAGGAGAAGTTAATACTTTCCCAATCGTAGAGCAGGAATTTCATCCAACTGCAAATCTTGTTGAATTTTTATTAGCTCCGGCAGAGATTGATATTCTAATAGAAGAGAAATGTAAAAACCTTGCTGTTGATATCATCAACAAACTCGATGTATGCGGCTTACTTGCTGTAGAATTATTTCTAACCACCAAAGGTGAAGTCCTAATCAATGAAGTAGCTCCAAGACCACACAACAGTGGTCATCATACAATAGAAAGTTGCTCAAGCTCACAATTTGAACAACACATCAGAGGTATTTTAAATATGCCTCTAAGCCAAATCGTACAAAATAGTCCTGCAGTCATGGTAAACTTACTGGGGGCTGATGGGCATACCGGAGAAGCCATTTATCCTGGATTTGAAGAATGTATAAGCCAATCAAATGTATATCCGCATCTTTATGGGAAGGTAATGACTAAACCATTTAGAAAAATGGGCCATATAACCATTACTGATCCCGATAGAGAAAAAGCAAAGGAAAAAGCCAAATTAGTCAAAAATTCTATACGTGTAGAAGCAAAACAATAAACAATGGAAAAGGTTATTAGCATCATTATGGGTTCTGATTCTGATTTGCCAGTTATGAAGCAGGCTGCAGAAGTTCTGGAAGACTTAGGTATCGGATTTGAACTAACAATAATTTCCGCGCACAGAACACCACAGCGCATGATGGATTTTGCCGAGAATGCACATAAAAGAGGGATAAAAGCAATAGTCGCTGGAGCAGGTGGAGCAGCACACTTACCTGGAATGGTTGCAGCCATTAGTCCATTACCGATTATCGGTGTACCGATCAAATCTTCCAATAGTATAGATGGTTGGGATAGTGTTTTATCCATACTACAAATGCCTGGCGGTGTACCTGTAGCCACTGTTGCACTTAACGGTGCAAAAAATGCAGGTATCCTTGCTGCACAGATCGTTGGTTCTTCAGACCATGCAGTTTTGGATCGCATAGCTTCTTATAAAGAACAATTAAGAAAGGCTGTGGAGGATAAGTATACAAGATTGGAAAAGGAAGGATATAAAAACTACAAAAAATAATAGCATAAATGTTAAGGCTGAATATAAATGACACCTTCACTAAGGAGCTCCCCGCAGATCCTATTGAAGAAAATTACAGGAGGCAAGTACCAGAAGCTTGTTATTCCTATGTTCAGCCAACTCCTGTAAAAAGACCTTCACTTATAGCATGGAGTGAAGAGCTTGCAGATCTTTTGGGAATAAAGCTTACACCAGATACTAAAGATAAATTTAGAGACTTATTATCTGGGAATAGCAGTCTAGAAGGCTTTAAAGCCTATGCGCATTGTTACGGTGGTCATCAGTTTGGTCATTGGGCTGGTCAACTGGGTGATGGTAGAGCAATAAATATTGCTGAGCTATCTCACCAAAACCAACAATGGGTACTTCAACTAAAAGGAGCTGGTCCTACCCCATATTCTCGATCTGCAGATGGTTTAGCCGTTCTTCGTTCTTCCATCAGAGAATTTCTTTGTAGTGAAGCCATGCATTACTTAGGCGTGCCCACTACTAGAGCACTTTCATTAGTTACTACCGGTGAGCAAGTTACCCGGGACATGTTGTATGATGGGAACCCTAAAGAAGAACCTGGAGCAATAGTATGCCGGGTAGCAGAGAGCTTCCTTAGATTTGGTAATTTCCAAATTTTTCTAGCCAGAAACGACAAGAAGAATCTGCAAAAGCTGATGGATTATACCCTGAAGCATTTTTTTCCAGCATTTGGACCTCCAAGTAAAGAAGCCTATATCTCTATGTTACAGGAAATCAGTGACCGCACATTGGACATGATTATTCACTGGCAACGTGTGGGCTTTGTTCATGGTGTGATGAATACAGACAACATGTCTATCCTTGGACTGACCATAGATTATGGTCCCTATGGTTGGCTGGAAGGTTATGACTACGGCTGGACCCCAAATACCACAGATGCTCAAAACCGCAGATATCGTTTTGGACAACAGGCTTCAGTAGGTCTTTGGAATCTTGCACAACTTGCAAGTGCTTTTCATCCTCTTATCGAAGATAAAGAACGAATTGAAGCTATTTTAGATAGCTATAGAACAAAATTTCAGGATAAGTTTTTCAGTATGATGATGGCAAAACTTGGATTGGATGGATCACATGAATCAGATAAAATGATTCTCTCTAAATTGATTGAGACTTTGCATTTGGCAGAGACCGATATGACCATCTTCTTTAGAGAACTTATAAAAGTCCATAAAGACTTAAGCCCTAAAGAAGCTCTTGGAAAAATACAACTAGCTTTTTACGAACCTTACATGGTCAAGGATGCATTAAAGACCAATTGGATTAATTGGTTTGAGCTATACATAAAAAGGTTAAAGGAATCCGATACAGATGTATCCGAGAGGATTCAATTAATGCAGGAAAGCAATCCAAAATATGTACTCAGAAATTACATGGCTCAAGTCGCCATTGAAAAAGCGGAGAAAGGTGACTATTCGTTGATTGAAGAGCTTAGCGAAATGCTTAAATCTCCATACACCGACAATCCAAAATATGACCATTGGTATAAAAAGAGACCTGAATGGGCTAGACACAAAGTAGGTTGCTCCATGCTATCTTGCAGTTCATAAATAAAAAACAGACCTGGAATCCAAGTCTGTTTTTTATTTCTATTGTCCTATGATATTGAACTCCACTCTTCTATTTTGCTCTCTTCCGGCCTCCGTATCATTCGTTCCAACCGGCTTTAACTCACCTTCTGCTAATACTTTTATTCTGCTTGCATCAATCTTTCTTGAAACCAGATAATCCATGCAAGAAGTTGCCCTGTCTAAAGACAATTCCATATTGCTTTGCTTGCGTCCTACATCATCAGTATGGCCAACGATTTCAAGTTCAAACTCAGGATACTTTTTCAATAGATCAGCAATTTGATCCAATGTTTCATATGACACTGATTTTAAGTGTGCTTTTCCAAATTCAAACTGAATATTATCCGCTGCCAATTTCAGCATAGACTTTTCTTCTTTTTTCATTTCAGGACAACCCATATGTTCAGCAACTCCTGCCATAGTTGGACATTTATCCAGACTATTTGGAATCCCATCCATATCATCATCTGCATCTGGACAGCCATCAATAGGACCTGCAATGTCCGGACAAGCATCTTCACTGTCTTTAACTCCATCTCCATCCGCATCTGGACAGCCACCCAGTGCTTTAAGACCAGCCACCGCTGGGCAATCATCTTCGAAATCCTCAATTCCATCTTTATCTTCATCCTGAATAGGACATCCATTCTTTGAAGCAGGACCAGGCATATTAGGACATTCATCCAGGTCATCCACTACCCCATCTTTATCCGTATCAACTAGAGACTCATCAATATCGACTTCAAGGATTACATCCTCTTTCTCAAGCACTTCTTCTGTTTCCTCTTCCTGATCATTTAGTTCAGATTCAATTACTGAACGCTGGTCAACAAAAACAGGCTTTGTCATTTCCTCTTCCTCTTTTGAATCGACTACCACATCTTTTGCTGTCATTTCCAGTGGGTCAACAGCAAAATCTTCTTCAATGACCTTACCAACGGAGAAGGAAACACCTAATGCAATTTGTAGATTGTTGCGAAGGTCAACCATTGAATGTCTGTATTGTGATTCCAAACTTATCATAGAATGTGAACCGATCATATAATTCAAACCAAAACCAGCAGGTAATTGAACATGTGTAGAAGCATCTTCCTCATAAACCAATCCCCCACCTAACACAAGATATGGTATCAGCTTACGGTTCTCTTGGTAGAACATGTATTTGGCTAGTGCATCTGCACTATAAACTGATTTAGAAATCTGATTTTCAGAAATACTTGCTCTATGATATTTTAGAGGAAGTGAAAAAGCAAAGCGATCATTAATTGTATTGGTATAACTAAATTCAACGCCATTGGGTACGAACAATACACTTTCGGCATTTAGATCAGAATTTAATGTAGCATAATCTACAGAAAGAACTCTAATCTGAACACTGTGATTTACTTTCTTATCAGATTGTGCATGTAGAGGGGTACTCAACACAATGGCAAGAACCAATATGCTAAGTGCATGTAATTGTTTTCTCATTTTCAAATAATTAATTATGTAGAACGTTTTTGGATTCAATCACAAAATAAAAAGTCAAACAAATAAAACAAATTATTATATGTAATTAATCAACTATGATTTGTAGTATTTGTAACCTAACAGAATAAAAAAGAGTCACTTAAGAAAAGTGACTCTTTTTTATTATTGTCCTAGAACGTTGAATTCAACCCTTCGATTCTTCCGCCTTCCGGCATCTGTCTTATTTGAGTCTAAAGGATTCAATTCACCCTTACCTATAATTGTCAAGCGAGAATCTTCAATTCCTCTTGCTTTAATATAATCTGCACAGGCTTGAGCTCTGTCGATAGATAATAACATATTATTTTCCTTACGACCAATATCATCCGTGTGTCCTGTAATTTCCAGTTGGAAATCAGGGTATCTATTCAGAATAGCAATAACCTGATCAAGTACATCATAGGACTCTGGTAACAAGGTAGACTTACCGAATTGGAACTCTACATTATCACCGGCGTATTCTAGTGTTTCTTTTTCTTCCTTATTCATTTCTGGACAACCACCAGTCTTTTCGGATCCTGCCATATTAGGACAAAGATCTTTACTATCTGGTATACCATCTCCATCGATATCACCATCTGGACAACCAAATAATTCGATAAGGCCTTTTTCATCTGGACATCTATCTTTACTATCCACAATTCCATCACCATCTCTATCCGACAATGGACAACCTCTGTTATCTATAGGTCCAGCCTGGTCAGGGCAATCATCATTCAAATCTAATAAACCATCACCATCACGGTCTCCATTCGGACAACCATTATTTTCTGGTGGACCCGCCTGGTCTGGACAGGCATCCAATTCATTCACTATACCATCTCCATCTCTGTCTAAATCAGGGCATCCCTTATTTTCGACAGGTCCAGGAGTATCAGGACATTCATCATCCTGATCAACTACACCATCCATATCTCTGTCAGGACATCCGCCAAGCACCTGTGGTCCAGCTTCATCCGGACAATTATCCATAGAATCAGGAACTCCATCTCCATCGAAATCCTCGGTGTCTTTTTCCTCAGCCATTTTGCCGAGAACAAATGTAGCTCCGATTCCCAATTGAAGATTGTTTCTATTTTCCTTTTGAGAAAAACGATACTCTCCTTGTATACTGATTAATGAATGCTCTGCTAATTTGAACTGAGTTCCAAGCCCAAGTGGGAATTGAATATTAATATCTGAATCGCGCTCCATAGCTACCCCTCCCCCAAACATCACATAAGGGACCATTTTAGAGGCAGGATTATAAGGTTGGATTCGTCCAATTGCATCAACGCTTAACATATTTATAGCGTTCGATCGACCATCAAAGTTTGCAAGATTGTATTTGACTGGAATCGAAAATGCAAAATTCTTATTTATAAGATTAGTGTAACCAATCTCTATACCATTGGTCCAACCAACAGAATCTGTTGGAAATCCATTAGGTGCAGCATAATCAACGAATAAAACTCGAAAATGCATCCTGTGTGGCATGGTAGTAATATCCTGAGCTTGTGTAAACGAAACAGTCAGGAAAATAAAACCTATCATCAATATGACCGATAGCTTTCTCATATGTAATTATTTCTCATAAATATTTGATCTATCTTAACTTAGAAAGATCTATTTAGGCAAAAAAAAGAAAAATCCATTACTTTTTTTGTATTCTGATGCTCATAAGTGACACATAGAGCTAAGTTGTATGAGAAAATCTTAGTTTTAGTCCTGCAATTATCGTTTTTTCCTCCACTTCTTCCAATCGTAATCCGCCAATGGATGCTTTCAACCGAAGTAAAGTTGAGCCAACTTCGTTTTTGCGAATAGCTATCTTGACTATCGGTACTTCTGCGAATTCCTGTTTTATTATATGAATAGCGTGTTTTTTTAGTGCATTCATAACATTACTCATGATGGAGTAATCAAACTCAAGTTCATACACATCTTCAACGAGCTTAGTTACTTTTTCCGCAGTATCCAGTGCTATTGCGGTACTGTTTCTGTAGGCATTAATAAGTCCTGAAGCTCCCAACAAAGTCCCCCCGAAATAACGAACAACGATGACCATAACATTAGAAAGTTCCTGCTTATCAATCTGACCGAGTATTGGTTTGCCTGCAGTTCCTGAGGGTTCTCCATCATCATTTGCTCTAAATTGATTTCCATCGGTACCTAATCTCCATGCAAAGCAATGATGTCTCGCCTTAATATGTTCCTTCCTGACATATTCCTGTGCTTTTGAGATATCTTCCTGATTGTACACAGGAAAAGAATAGGCAATAAACTTTGATCCTTTATCTTTAAACTCTCCTATTGTTGGTGCTACAATCGTAGTGTATTCATCTTTCATTTACCTTACAATCTTAGTCAATGAATTATTTTGTAGATCATCTCTTTACAAAGGTCTCCATCAGGAACATTTGTTAAATTCATTCCAACCCCTTTTGACTTAAGATCATATTCATGCAGTATACCTATGATCTCTTTTGTTTTCCCATAGGAAAATGTTCTGGCTGCAGCTCGATAATCTTTTAAGAAAAATTTAGACTTCAGACTCAATGCACTAAGTATAGACTGTTCATCCAACTTAGATACACCATGATAAATCAAGACTTTCGAAAAGAAATTATAGAGAGACCCCACCACCAATACAAACGGATTGTTCTTAGGTTGAGCAGCGAAATAATTGACAATACGATAGATCTTTTCCTTATCTCGGATCGCTAATGCTTTCTGCAATTCAAAAACATTATAGGATCGACTAATTCCAATGTTATCCTCAATAGTTTTTACATCAACAAGACTCCCTGACTCAAGATTTATGGCCAACTTATCGAGCTCATTAACCACTTTACCCAAATCTGTTCCTAAATATTCAGACAATAACTCTGCGGCTCCTTCATCGATATTTAGCTTTAAGCTTTTTATATACTTTTTGACAAAAGCGGGCACTTGATTGTCGTATAATCTTTTAGATTCATAAACCAAGCTTTTCTCCTTCAGGAGTTTTCCAAGCTTAGTATTCATCCTAAGCTTTTTGTGTTTATGACAAATCAAAAGAACGGTAGAAAGTGATGGTTGGTTGATATAAGACTCCAATGATGCTAGGTCGCGCATGGACTGAGCTTCTTTGATTATAACTAATTGCCTTGGAGCCATCATTGGCATCCGGCGAGCAGCATCTGTCACATGCATATAATTGGTGTCCTTACCGTAAATTATAGTTTGATTGAAGGCTTTCTCTGTTTCATTTAAACAATTAGCCTCTGCGAATTCAGTAATGGCATCTATAAAATATGGCTCCTCACCATGAAGGAAATAAATTGGGCGGTAATCGCCTTTCTTCATTTCCTTTATGATATCTAAATAATCCATCCGAGGTTTTTGCAGATTGATAAAAGTCCAATCTACAAAACTATATGCGCTTTTCTAAATATTAGATTTTATAATCTCCTCTACTGCTTCAATCCAATCCGGATCATCATTAAGGCTGGCAACCAAATCAACTTGCTCTCCTCCCATTTCTTCGAACTCTTCCTGATACTCTACACTAATCTCCACAAGCGTCTCCAAACAATCTGCTACAAAAGCAGGAGAAAATACAAGAATGCGTTTACCATCATTTTTGGCTACCTCCTCAATTAGGGAGATTGTATACGGTTGAGTCCATGGATCTTTACCCAATCTGGACTGAAAACAGGTTTTATATTGATCTGCCTTAAGACCAAGCTCTTTGGCAATTAATTCAGTTGTAGCGTGACATTGCGCTGAATAGCAGAACTTATTTGAATCACAGATAGTCGAGCAGCAATTCTCCACCTTAAGACAATGGCTTTTTGTTCGGTCACCTTTGCGCAATTGGCGCTGTGGAAGTCCATGATACGAGAAAAGGATTTCATCATATGATTCCAAATCAAACTTCCTTGCATTCTTAGCAAAGACCTTTATCATTTTCTCATTATCGTAAAAAGAGTTTACAAATTTAGTAGGTAGAATGGTGTCGTCTTTTCGCATAATTCGCATGACCTCATCGATTACTGAACCTGAAGTTGCTGAAGCATACTGCGGAAATAAGGGTAAAACGATCAATTCATCAACCTGCTCATCCAATAACTCATCCAATGCGGATTGAATAGATGGGTTCTGATAACGCATACCCAATGCAACTTTAAAATCATCACCGAGGCGTTCAGCAATTAATTCTTTTAACCTTAGACCATATAGTAATAAGGGAGATCCTTTTTCTGTCCAAACCTCTTTATACAACTTTGCTGATGAACCTGACCTGAAAGGAGCAATAATTCCACGGACAAGAATATTCCTTGGTATTGCTGGAATATCTATGACTCTTCTGTCTAATAAGAACTCTTTCAAATATCTATAAACCGCTGATCTAACAGGTTGATCGGGAGTTCCCAAATTAACCAGAAGTACACCTGTTTTATGTTGTTGAGCCATCTAATGCTTTATTGTTTTATTCAATTGTAAATTGTAACAACAAAGATGACTATATAGATTAAAAAAATGTCAAAATGCTGAATTAAAAATTTCATCAAATCTCAATAAGTCCTTTGTTTTAATTAATATTACACTCGATTGACCAAAGCATTTAAAACGTAATTTGTATGAAAAAACCACTGATTTTAGTTACAAACGATGATGGGATCTCTGCTCCAGGTATGAGGGCTCTTATTGAAGTAGCAAGCCAAATAGGAGAAGTTGTAATTGTTGCTCCTGATTCGCCTCAAAGTGGTCAGGGACATGCTATTACATTAAAAGATCCGATTAGGGTCCATAAGGCTTCTATATATGATCAATTTGAAGCGTATGAATGCTCGGGAACACCAGTCGATTGTGTGAAATTTGCAAGAGACTTTTTGTTGAAGGACAGAAAAGTTGACCTTTGTGTTTCTGGAATCAATCATGGATCTAATGCATCGATCAATATTATTTATTCGGGTACGATGTCAGCTGCAATGGAAGCTTCCCTCTCAAAGATAGATTCAATTGGGTTTTCCTTGCTAGACTACTCTTGGGATGCTGATTTTGACCAGGCAAAACCTTTTATCGAGCAAATCATAAGAGGTTGCCTCGAACATAAACTTGAAGGAACTAACCTGCTGAATGTAAATATTCCAAATCTGAAACGCGAGGAGATCAAGGGGATAAAAGTATGCAGACAGGCAGATGCAAAATGGAGTGAAGAATATGTTGAAGCGACTGACCCAAGAGGTGGAAGGTACTATTGGCTAACCGGAGAATTCAACAACTATGATGAGCGAACCGATACAGACCTATGGGCATTGGATAATGGTTACATCTCGATAGTTCCATCTCAACATGATCTCACAGCTTATACAGCAATGGATAAATTAGATTGGATTGAAAAGTAAAACAATGAACCTTATACCTAAAAAAAACAATATCGGAGTTGGTCTTGCCATTGGAACATTCATTCCATTAGCAGGTTACCTAATTCTTATGGCTATCTTCTCTTTACTTGATGACTTGGGCACCTTTGAAACGGTGACAGCAACCTCATCGATGTTCAAGGAAAGAACCCTTTCCATTTGTGCGATTGCATTAAATGCACTCTTCATGAGAAGATATGACAAATGGAGATACACACAAACTATGCGAGGTATTGTTATGCCAACGTTTGTTTACATAATCATTTGGATATATTATTTTAAAGACATCATATTTCCATATTTCTCTTAATTAGGACTTCACTATTCAATAATGAAATTGTATATCATTTCAGGTGAAGCATCGGGTGATCTTCATGCTTCTAACCTTCTTAAGGCTTTAAAATCCAGACAGTCAAATATTCAGTGCAGAGCCTGGGGTGGCGAGCAGCTTGAACTGGCTGGAGCAGAACTTGTAAAACATTACAAGGATTTGGCCTTTATGGGTTTTCTTGAAGTGGCAATGAACATTAGGACCATACTGAATAATATCAAGTTCTGTAAAGAAGACATTCTCGATTACCAACCAGATGCTTTGATTCTCGTTGATTATCCAGGATTCAATTTAAGGATTGCAGAATGGGCAAAGAAAAGAGGAATCAAAGTATTCTACTATATCTCTCCTCAAATATGGGCTTGGAAAAGTTCGAGGGTGCATAAAATAGCGAATAGCACTGATTGTGTATTTGCGATACTACCCTTTGAAAAACCCTTCTACCAAAAATATGGATATGATGCAGAATTCGTAGGTCATCCATTACTGGATGTTGTAGATAGCTATGAATCTGAACCGCTTGAAACGATACACGACAACAAAATCATTGCCTTATTACCAGGAAGCAGAAAGCAGGAAATCAGTAAGATCCTACCCAAAATGCTTAAAGTGCTGGAATCCTATCATGATTATCAATTCATTATTGCAGCAGCACCCGCTCAAGCTATTGAATATTATCATCAGTTCATTCCCAAACATCTTTTGGAGGAAAACCGATTAAGTATTGTCCAAGGCCAAACGTATTCTTTGTTAAAAAGATCTTACGCCGCTCTAGTAGCCTCTGGAACAGCTACGCTTGAAACCGCACTTTTCAATGTTCCTCAAATCGTCTGTTATGAGACAAGCACCTTTTCTTATGAAATAGCAAAAAGGTTGGTTAAGATTAAATATATTTCATTGGTCAATCTAATCGCAGACAAAGGCATAGTAACTGAATTGATTCAAAAAGACTTCAATACAAGCAACTTAAAGAGTGGCTTAGAGATTATTTTAAGCAAAGAAGGCAGAGCCAACATGCTCACTGAATATCAAGAACTTAGGGAAAAACTTGGAAATGCGGGTGCATCCGACAAAACTGCAAAAAAGATATTGCAACTGATGAATTAATATTTCATATTGCGTCAAGAACAAGCACGAAAACTATTTAATCTAAAAGTTCCTATTCGTGCGCCTGATAATTCTGTATTCGCTTATAATTTTTGGAATCCATCCAATTCAAAGTCAAATTGAAACTTTTGACTGGAATCAAGCGGGATATCAGAACCCTAATTTAGAATCGGATAGCATTAATTTTGAGGATCACTTTCAGGATGGTGATGATCCTGCGCAAATAATTAGCGAGATAATCAACTCTTATGGACAAGCCGATACGCAAATAAACATTTTCTTCCCTCACAAAACCTATGAATTTTTTTCTTCTTTAATCCTAAAATCAAATGTTCATCTGATTGGAGATGAAAGCACATTTGTTTTTGACTTAGCAGGTCAAGCCAATGATTGTATTCAGATCCATGGGACTTTAGATCCGGATACCTTGCTGATTGAGCAAGACATCCTAAAAGGATCAGAATCCTTTGTAATCTCTTCAGCTCACAATCTAGTGGCTGGGGATTTGATATATCTTTATGACGATGATAGTGAACTAATAACTTCTTCCTGGGCACTGGGAAAAACGGGACAGGTCTTAAAATTGTCAGCTGTAGAAGCTGATTTGATTCTAACGCAGGAAATCCTGCGCAGAAACT
>OMKD01000033.1 GCA_900299495.1 Sphingobacteriales bacterium | reverse complement strand
TTACGAGTGTATGGAAGCTGTTTCCGTTATCTGCATAGACTATGATCAACTTCAACAGATAATCGATAAGCATCCAAAATTGGAAAAGAACAGAAAGTATATTCTTCAGCGCCTCTTAAAAGAATCTTTTAAGCGTGTAGAATCATTTGTATTGCTCAATCCAGAGGAGCGATATCTGAAATTCATAGAAGATAATCCGGGCTTAATGAATCGAGTTCCAAATAAGTATATTGCTAATATGCTTGGAATCACACCGGTCTCGCTGAGTAGGATTAGAAAACGGATTGCAGAAAAGAAAAGGTAGCCCTTATTTGCTAATTATCTTTTGTTAATCAAAGAAGAAAAGAAGCACTTTATCTTTGTAGGGTAAGGATTATCTTAAACGCTTTTAGTTCAACACAGTACTATTTTATGGAGAAGCAAATATCTGTATGGTTACCCATTTTTATGAATGTTATTCGTTTTGTGGTACTCGCTGTATTACCTTTTTTACTTATCTATGTATGCTTTCCGAATTACTTCAAAAAGTTTAAGATTCAAATCCGTTCTGTAAGACGTTCCGAATTATTTAGGGAGTTGTTTTATAGTCTGTTTACCGTTTTGATTTTCATAGGGGTTAGTGTGCTCGTTATTTTTACACCTTTAAAGGAGTATCTGAAAATATATCCTGATATTAACCATTACCATTGGGTTTGGATGCCTTTAAGTATACTGACAGCGATTTTTATTCATGATACCTATTTTTATTGGTTGCATAGATTTTTACATCATCGAAAAGTATATCCTGTGCTGCATAAAGTCCACCACGATTCAACCAATCCAAGTCCTTTTACCTCGCATTCTTTCAACATATCGGAGAGTATACTGGAAGCTATGATTCTTCCACTTATTTTGTTCCTAATACCGATGCATAAGATTGCCGCAATAGGATTTATTTTTATTGCGATTGCATATAATGTCTATGGCCATTTAGGCTATGAAATAGTACCAAGATGGTTTAGGAAATCATTCTTGTTTAAATTGATGGTAACCTCCGTTCACCACAATATGCACCATGAAAAGTTTCATGGTAATTATGGTTATTACTTCAGAATATGGGATCGATTGATGGGTACAGTATACCCAAATTATGAAAGAAAATTTGATGAGGTTTTAGCCAAAAGGTCTGAATAAACAGTGGTTTGGTATAAAAGGGATATACGTTCGTGGAGATATTGCTAAATTTGTGTATTGTTGATCAAAACGGAACCTAATACGTGCACACAAAACAAAACATATCAATCGCCGTACTTCCTTTTACGAATATGAGTCCTGATGCCAATAATGAATATTTTTGTTTAGGTATTTCTGAGGAGATCATCAATACACTTTCCAATATTGAGCAACTCAATGTTACATCAAGAACCTCCAGTTTTTTCTTCAAGGACAAGCAAATTCCATTACAGGAAATTGCGAAAACGCTTAATGTAGGCATAGTATTGGAAGGAAGTGTGCGCTTTGGAGGCGATAAATTAAGAGTGTCTGCAACGCTTATCGACGTTGAATACGATAAGTCTATTCTTTCCAGATCCTGGGAGAGATCCAGGGAAAACATCTTTGAGGTACAGGAAGATATTAGTATTTCGATTGCCGATATTATAAGAGAACAATTCGGTCATTTGGAATATGATGATAAGATCGTAGGTTTTCCAACCAGTGATATAGATGCCTATGATTATTTCATGAAGGCGAAGTATCATCACTATCAGTTCAACCCAGAGCAGGGGAAGTTAGCGATCAAATATTATGAAAAGGCCTTGGAATGTGATAATCAACTAATAGAAGCCTATCTACAAATGGCTGATGTACTTTCCTTCTTGGTGGCCTCCGGATTTGCACCAAAAGAATCCACTTGGGCAAAAATTCAAGGATGTATTAATACCGCTATGGAGATTGATAAAGAACATCCTGGATTGAATTATTTGTTAGCATCAACTGCCTTTTTTACTACTGGAGATTTTAAGCAAGCCAAGTCATTTATTCAAAATGCTATAGATAGGCGTCCAAAGTATTTGGAAGCTCAACATTTTATGGCCTTTCTGTACATGATCGAAAACGATCTGGATAAGGCTCAAGAGCATCTTGGGTATGCTTTGACGGTAGACCCTTTGAGTAAGGATACCAGGTTTTATGAGTCTTATTTTTATTACAGGAAAAAGGACTTTAAACGAAGCAAGGAAATTTGCCTGAGTATGCTTGATGGTAATGACAAGCATCTACCATGTATTGTAGTGCTTTCTTATTCTTTACTGATGCTTGGGGAAACGGAGCAGTTAATCGAGAACCTGAACTCCTATGATAATTCTATGATTTTGGAGGATGAACTCATGGGCTTATTTACATTGGCTCATCTTTATAGTGGTCATCCAGAGAAGGCAGTCCAATTCAAGGAGCAATTAAAGGATCGAATTGATGTAAAAGGCCTGAATCATGTGCATATTTATTTATACTTGATTTCTGCCTACGAAGAGGATTTTGATACCTGTGCAATGCTAATTGAAAAGATAATTACAGATCAATCCTCTTTGTTATTACTGGCGTTTAATGATCCATTAGCAGAAAAGTTTAGCAATGACAAAAGACATGCTTTGCTCAATAAAAGAATCTTTGGTGGACAGTCAGAGCGAGCGCAAAAGCCTGTAAAGCCTGAGAGTAAACTGGTATCTGCAGATAAGGCAAAACAAATTAGGGAGCAAATACTGGATTATATGAATGCGGAGCAGCCTTATCTGAGTTCGACAATTACACTTAGGACCCTATCCTCCATGCTTAATCTTTCTCCGAATGTGCTATCCTGGGTTATAAATGAAGGATTTGAGAAAAACTTCAATGAGTTTATTAATCAATACCGATTGGAGTATTTCAAAAAACTACTGATTGATCCTGAAAATCAGCATATCTCCATATTAGGGCTTGCTTATGAAAGTGGCTTTAATTCAAAAACAGTATTTAATACCTTTTTTAAAAAGGTAGAAGGGATGACTCCCAAGGCTTACCAAAAATCTTTGATGAATAAATAAGTTCGGAATCGTAATACAGAACCTAAATGGTTTATTACCGAACGGTTTACATACAATAGCATCATACTTTTGAATCTATAATCAAATAAATGTATGTTATGAAAGCCGTTATAGTACCAGGATATGGAGCTCCAGAAGTTTTAAAGCTTGTCTCTGTTCCAAAACCTAAATTAGGTCCAGATGAATTATTGGTTAAAACTAAATCTGTTCCAGTCTCTGCTGCGGATATGTTCCTAAGAGCTGGTAAACCCTATTTAGGTAGGTTGTTTTTAGGTTTGAGAAGACCTAAAGCAAACATTCCAGGAACCTGTTTCTCTGGAGAAGTTGTAGACCTCGGTCAGGAGGTTGAAGGGTTTAACTTAGGGGATCGTGTATTTGGTTTAACCGGATTACAATTTGGAACCTATGCAGAATACTTTGTAGTGAAAGTCCCAGGAGTTGTCTTAAAGATGCCTGATGACCTTCCTTATGATGAAGCATCTGTTTTTTGTGATGGGCATACTACTTCCTATAATTTTTTAACCCAATTAGTGAACATTAAAAAAGGCGATCAATTACTTATAAATGGTGCGTCTGGTGCCTTAGGTACTTCAGCCATTCAAATGGCAAAGCATTATGGTGCTCACGTTATTGCTGTATGTAGTGAAAAGAACCACGGACTTGCTCGGTCATTGGGTGCAGATGAGGTCATTGATTATAGAAAAGAAGATTTTTTGAATAGTGAAAAGCAATATGATATTATCTATGACACAGTAGGTAAGTTGAAATTTAGAGCTGCTAAAAAAGTATTGAAAGAAGCGGGTGTATACCTGTCACCAGTGCTAACATTCGGATTATTCATACAAATGATAATTACTTCCGTTTTTGGTAAACGAAAGGCTAAGTTTGAAGCAACAGGGATGAATAAGCCTCCACGGCTTAAAGAATTTCTTATCGCAGTATTAGAACTGTATAAAATGGGCGTATTGAAAACCCATATTGATCGTCAATATGCAATGGAACATATTGTAGAGGCCCATACCTATGTAGAGCAAGGGCACAAACGCGGAAACGTGGTTATGAAAATAGATGACGAGTAATATATAACTTATACAGGGAGTGGTTTTTTGAACCACTTTTTTTTATTTTGATAGCCAAGCGTTTAGTATATGAAAAAAGAGATAAGAATTGTTGATTACCGTCCTGAGCATGGTAAAGCTTTCAAGGAAATGAATCAAAGGTGGATTGAAAAGTATTTCAAAATGGAGGCCTCTGATCATAAGGCATTGGATAATCCGGAAGCGTCCGTTTTGGAAAAGGGAGGAGCAATTCTTGTAGCCTATTATAGAGACGCGATCGCAGGTATTTGTGCTTTGGTGAAATTACAGGACTTACCCTACGATTACGAATTGTCAAAAATGGCGGTAGATCCCGAATTCCAGGGATTGGGTATCGGCTCTGTTTTGGCAAAAGCAATAGAAGATCGAGCTGTATCTTTAGGAGGCAAGACTCTTTACATTGAATCCAATACCATTCTAGGACCAGCGATGAAGCTCTATCGTAAACTTGGATTTAAAGAGATTAAGGGAGACTGGTCTCCCTATGAACGTTGCAATATTTATCTTTTAAAGGATATTGGCTGAACGATGATAAGAGCATATCAGGAAGAAGATAAAGGAGCTTTGGTTGAATTGCTCAAGCTAAATACCCCCAAATATTTTGACCCTTCTGAACTTAGCGAATTTATGACCTATTTGGATCAGGAACGGGAAGATTATTTTGTCTATGAGCTGGCTGATCAGGGGATACTTGGTGCTGGAGGTATTAATCGCTTTGATAATGGAAAGACAGGGAGGATTAGCTGGGACTTTGTACATCCTCAATTTCATGGAAAGGGAATTGGTGGGCAACTCTTACGCTATAGATTGAACTTGTTAAAGGAGGATCCTAAAATAGAAAAAGTAGTTGTGCGTACCGCTCAGTTTACCTGTAGATATTTTGAGAAGTTTGGCTTTGAGTTAATGCGAGTAGAAGAGGATTATTGGTCCAAGGGGTATCATCTTTACTATATGGAGTATCAATATCTAAGTGAGACTAATGAAATTTATGAAAAGGTCACTTAATTGTTAATAATGATATACAAATATACCTATGAATCTTAGGGCAAATCACTTTCTAAATCTGGCTTACCTAAACGAGGGAAATAGTCGGCAACAGCTTGCTTATAAGCTGCTAAAGAGTATGAAGCTTTGGCAAATATTAGAAGACTATACTCCCGTTTTAGCAGGAACAATTCCGATAGGTATTGATATTAAAGGAAGTGATTTAGATATTTTATGTGAGGTATCTGAATTCGATACTTTTAAAATTCTTGTTCAAAAAGAGTTTGCAGCATATGAGGATTTTTCATTGGAGGAAGGGGAGTTGAGGAACAAGTATTACTTATCTGTATGCTTTAAATGTTCGGACTTTATTATAGAGATCTTTGCTCAAGATACACCAGTTATTGAACAGCACGCTTTTAGGCATCTGATCATCGAAGATTATTTTCTTTTGAGTAGGGGTGAAGTATTTAAAGCAAAGATTATAGCACTAAAGAATCAAGGGATTAAAACAGAACCTGCCTTTGCAAAAGTATTGGGGTTGTCAGGAGATCCATATTTGGAGCTATTGAAACTGGAGAAACAAATAAAGCTGGAGAATGGATAAAGAACCAAAAGTAACAGGTATAGGAGGTGTTTTTTTTAAAACAGCGAATGCCTCAAAAACAAAGGATTGGTATAGGGATAATCTCGGGATAAAGGTTAATGAATGGGGCGCGAGTTTTGAATTTCGAAATGCCAACAGGCCTGAGGAAATAAATTATTTAAGCTGGAGTCCTTTTTCAGCAGATACAGACTATTTTAACCCTTCGGATCAATCGTTTATGATTAATTACCGAGTTCAGAATCTGGATGGTTTATTGCAGCAATTTAAGTCCAAGGGTATTGAGCTTTTAGGACCCGTACAGGAATTTGAATATGGACGCTTTGCACATGTTTTATACCCCAATGGAATAAAACTAGAACTTTGGGAGCCCATTGACGAAGTATTCACAAAAATGGGTGGAGAAACGAATAAGTAATTGTGTATTAAATATTTTTTTTATTTTTTTGAGGGACTCATTATCGTTTAATAGTTCGAATAAAAACTTATGAAGAAACAATCCCTGCTCTTTTTCTTTTTATATCTGATTTCAAACACATTTGGTCAGGCCTATGATTATCCTTTTGCGCCCACATCTAAAGTAACGGATACCCTTTTTGGATCATATATTATTGAAGATCCTTTCCGGGGGATGGAAGAACCAGGTATAAGCCTAGGAAAAGTATCAACTGATGAATCCCCTTTTACAAAGTTGTATTCAACTTGGATAACTGAGCAAAATGACTTTTCAAAACGCAAATTTAGTCAGATTACCTCTGTGATAAATCCGATGAAAACCATTTCAAGTTACAGGGTGCAATACCTGTTAAGATTTAAGAAGAGAAAATACTATTACAGTATTTATTCGGGAAATATTAGATATAGTAAGCAAGCCAATTCTACCGAATTTATTTTGCTTGGCTTAAGAGATCTTGATCCTGATTTAAAGAACCTTCCTAGGGTAAATAATTATGAACCTTCATTAGATAATAAAGTACTGGCAGTATCATACAGTAAAAGTCGAAATAGTATAAGTGAGCTTAAGTTCGTGAATATTAAAAATTCAAGAATTTATAAGGATCATATCACAGATCTGATGAATGAGTCTATTGGCTGGCATGAGGATGGGCTGTATTATGTAAAGAGACTTTCTGCTGAAGAAGGTGGTGGTCAAGTAGTTCGCTGTCATAAACTTGAAACAGACGAATCAGAGGATATAACGGTTTTTAAACGTAAAAATGAAGCGCTTTCTTTACGTGTTCAAACATTTGAAAATGAGCGTTATCTTATCATCGAAGAATGGGATCAGAAGAAAGATATTGCTAACTATTACTTTATGGATTTGAAGTCTGAAGATCCTAGAGTCAAACCTTTGGTCCTACGTACACCTCAGCTGTTCTTTATTGAGTATTTGGATGAACACTTCTATGTGGCGACTGGTGTGGAAAGTGATAATGGATCCATCGTTAAAATAGACCCCAACGCACCACTTAAGTGGAAGAAGGTTTTACCCAGCTTAGATAAAGGAGTTCTTATAGAAACCGATGTAATCGATAAGAATATTTATACTATTCATTTGGTTGATGGAGCTCCGGTTTTTTCTATGTTTGATTTCAAGGGAGAGCGCATTCATTCTTTTGGACTTCCTGCTGGAAATTCAATCTTCAATATCTCCGCAACTGATGAAGCCGATGAGATATCATTTTCAGTTTCTAATTATTTTCTCCCTCCCGTGTTTTACAAGTTCAATTTAAAAACACTGGAGAAAAAGGTTGTTAATTTTCCTTCTGCATCTTATTCCATTGAAGATTATAAAATGGAAGAACATACCGTTATATCAAGTGATGGAACGAAAGTGCCAATGATCGTCCTTTATAAGGAAGGATTAAAAATGGATGGCTCAGCACCTACGATAATTTCTACCTATGGTGGATTTGGGGAAGTTGTTACTCCAAGGTTAGATAGAGGCTTGGTATATTGGATTGAAAAAGGAGGTGTTTATGCTTTCGTTGCTGTACGTGGAGGTGGGGAGCTTGGCATATCCTGGAGAGAAGCGGGTCAGCGTCATTATAAAATCAATTCAATAAATGATTTCGTTGCAGGTTCTGAATATTTGATAGAAAAGGGCTTCTCGAGTTCGTCTACCTTGGCAGGGACAGGTCTGTCAAATGGAGGCCTAATTGCTGCATCAGCAGCAGTTCAAAGACCGGATTTATACCAAGCAGTTGTACCAATAGGAGCTCCTTTGGATATTACCAGGTTAGAACATAAATCAACTCTTGTCTCTAATATTGATGAGTATGGTTCCTCTGCCATTCAGGGGGATTTCGAGGTGATGCAATCGTATTCGCCATATTTGAATCTCAAACCTGATGTGAATTATCCTTCCATGCTCATTGTAACCACGGAACGAAATACAGATGTTCCTCCTGCGCAAAGCTATAAATTCGCAGCAAAACTGCAGAAAGGGAAAAATCAGAATAATATTGTGTTATTAAAAACCATTCCAAGTTTTGGAGGTGAAATTCCGAGAGGATATTATTCCTTAATGAAGGATCAAAGCGATCTTTATGCCTTTGTCTGGTGGTGTATTAAAAAACAGAAATAACTTTTTGATTGAAACTCAATATGGAATTTCATATGACCTCTTAGTTTCATAGGAGCATCATGATTTGGTAGTTTTAGTCCGGTAGGCTTTATAAAAAAAGCATTCTTGAAAAGAAATGGTATAATTAGTCAACCAGCTTTATATTTTTGTGTTTTTTGATAAACGTTTAAGCGACTTGATATGAAAAAAGCACTTTTATTTTTATTAATTACTTCCTTTTTCTCGGTAAATAAGGCTACTGCTCAGTTTGATGAAGATCAAATGGGGGCATGGTATATGTACTTTTTTAGCACTCAATTTGAAGACAGTAAATTTGGTGTTCAGGGAGATGTTCAGGTCAGAAACTGGGATCTAGGTGGTGATTTGGAACAGTTATTGCTGAGAGGAGGATTTACTTACAAGCCAGAGCAAGCAGATATCAAATTTACATTGGGATATGGTAATATAACAACGGGAGCATTTGGTGATGATAATAGTACCGTATCTGAGAGCCGTATCTACCAGGAAGCCCTTTTTCCTACCAATTTTGCAGATAAGGTATTGCTTACACACAGGTTTAGATATGAGCAGCGATTTGTTGAGAATCAAGATATGCGCACGAGGTATCGTTACAACCTATTTGTGAATGTACCCCTTAATGGTAAAGGTATGGAAAAGGGAGCTGTATATTTAGCTTTGTATAATGAGCTATTTATAAATGGTCAGCGTTCCATAGGCAATGGTAATACAGTTGAAATATTTGATCGTAACCGTTTTTATGCAGCCTTGGGTTATACTATCAAGAAAGGTTTAAGAACTCAATTAGGTGTTATGAATCAAACGACTGATAATTGGTCAAAGAATCAGCTTCAGCTAAGCTTGCATCACAGTTTCTAATAGTTTGTTTGAGACTATTTCACATGAAGAGCAGCAATTAAGCCAAATTGCTGCTCTTTTGTGTTTAATTATATAATGTAAAAAAAATAGCTTAATTGGCTTCTCGATAATAGGCTATACAACCAGTTCTTATTGATGTGCTCTTTATCGTAAATCCATTTTAACCACATTAATTTTTACGTATGCGAATTACAGTATTTCTTGTTTTCTTTTTACCTGCAATTGTACTTCAGGGGCAATCTTCAATGCTTGAAAGTAAACCTAAAACTAAAATCAAATTGGGAACCTCCTATCTAAATACTTTTGCTAGATCTATAAATGAGCAAGTCCAGGGTTTTGATTTTAATATTGGTCTTGATCGAACAAAACAACTGAATCAACGTTTTGCATTTGATTATGGTCTTGGCCTAGGTTTTACAGCTATGAATATGAAAAATCCTGGTGCATTCTTTTTAAGCAGATTTAGAGGGCAGCTGGTGTCCATAACTTCTTTGGAGAAAGCTAAGCAAGTAAATTTGAATATTCCTTTAAATATCTCCCTTTTACTAAAGCAAAATAAAAGTCTGAGTACAAAGCTAGTTGGAGGTGTTAATACCGAACTGAACTTTATAAGTAGTTTTGAGGGGAATCATTGGGGCGAACCTAAGAACTTGATCGTTAATCAATTTAATAAATCAGAACTTTCTTCTTCTAATTATAGATTATTGAATGACATAAGGTTTAATACAGGTGCCTTGTGGTCCTTGTCCAGGAACAAGGGAAGGGTCGATTTTGGTCTTGGCCTTGAGTACAGTTATTATTTCCGAAATTTTGGGGCATATAGTAAAGTCGCCTATTCATTTGATTGGAGAAAATAAAAAAAAGCCCTCTACTTTGAGGGCTTTTTTTTATTTGTTGTTTCTCTTTATAGGTAGATTTTTATTTTTTTAAAATCTACAATTTGTTTACATTCAATAAGACTTTTATTTTCTAACAGAATAAAACTATTTTATGTACAAAAAACTCTTACTAACTTTTTTTGCAAGTTTTGGGATGGTTCTCTTCCTAAATGCACAAACAAAAATCACGGGTACAGTAAAAGACTCAAACGGTGAAGTGCTGATCGGTGCTTCTGTACAAGTAGTTGGAACTTCAGAAGGAACGACCACAGATTTGGATGGTAACTTTTCCATTATGGTTGCTGATGCTAACGGATCACTCAATGTGAGTTATACCGGCTACTCTTCAAAATTAGTCGCAATTAATGGAAGAAATATGATCGACATCGTCCTTGAAGCTGGTGTTTCTTTGGATGAGATCGTTCTTGTAGGATCAAGAAGTTACAATCGTTCAGCGACGGATAGTCCTGCTCCTATTGATGTGATAGATATATCTGAGTTGTCTACAACCAATGGAAGGGTAGAAATGAATCAAATCCTTCAGTATGCTGCACCTTCTTTCAATGCAACAAAGCAGTCGGGATCTGATGGAGCTGATCACATTGATCCTGCTTCTTTGAGGGGGCTAGGCCCTGATCAGACTTTAGTATTGATCAATGGTAAACGAAGACATCAATCTTCTTTAGTAAATATCTTTGGTACAAGAGGTCGAGGTAATTCAGGTACGGATTTGAATGCAATACCTGTGTCTGCTATTAAACGAATCGAAGTACTGAGAGACGGAGCTTCTGCACAGTATGGTTCTGATGCAATTGCAGGTGTGATCAATATAGTTTTAAAGGATCAAACAGATGGTCTTGAGGCTTTCGTGAGTTACGGAGCACATAGTACTGCGGTAGGTGAGGAATATGCACAGGCAATTATTGAAGACCAAGATGGTTGGGAGCCTGCATTATTTAATATTGAAGGTTCAAATAGAATCGACGGGGAAGACCGTTCATTTGATGGAAATACAAGTAAGGTTGGATTAAATTATGGAACTAAGCTTAATGATAAAGGAGCTTTCATTAATGTTACTGCAGAGGGTTTAATTAAAGACAGAACACTTAGACCTAGTTTTGAATGGAGACAAGGTTACGGGTCAGCTGCTGTAGATCAATACCAAGGATTATTGAATGCTGCTTTTCCAGTTGGAAATGGTGAGGTTTATGTTTTTGGCGATTATGTGAACAGATATACTGATGCATATGCATTTTCAAGAGGTCCTGCAGCGGATGATTCAAGGTCTATCAGTGCCTTATATCCAAATGGGTTCTCACCTAGAATTACATCAAAGATTATTGATAACTCTGCAACTGTTGGTTACCAAACTGCTCTTAGTAGTGGTTGGAACTTAGATTTAAGTCATACCTATGGTATGAATAACTTCCACTATACAATCAAAGGAACAAATAACGCTTCTATGGGATCTATGGGAGCTAATGCACCAACTGAGTTTGATGCAGGAGGCCATAGTCTTTCTATGAATAATTCATCCCTTGGTGTGAGTAAGTTTAATGATGCTATCGCTAATGGTTTGAATATGGCCTTTGGTGCTGAATTCAGATCTGAAAACTTTACCATTTTTGCGGGTGAAGAAGGTTCCTATGCAACCTACGACGCTTCTGGAAATGTTATTACAGATCCTGCTAATCAGGTACCATATACGAATGAATTTGGTGCAGTTCCATCGGGTGGTTCTCAGGGATTCCCAGGTTATAGCCCCGCAAATGTTGTAGATGCGAGTAGAACAAATGTTGGAGCTTATGCAGATTTTGAATTAAATGCTACGGAGCAGTTCTTGCTAACAGCAGCACTTCGATTTGAAAATTACAGCGATTTTGGTTCGACTTTCAATTATAAACTAGGTGCGAGATACAAAGTGTCTGATGCATTCAGCCTTAGATCAACATATTCTACAGGCTTTAGAGCTCCATCTTTGGCTCAGGTGCACTATAATTTGGTGTTTAACAATATCGTTGCAGGAACTTCAGTACGTACCTTGTTGGCATCGAACACAAGTGATATAGCTAGAGATTTTGGTATCGATGAACTCAAGCAGGAAGAAGCAACTAACTTTGCAGCAGGTTTTACTTTGAAAAAAGGAGGACTTACTGCGACAGTTGATGGTTACATGATCAATGTTACAGATCGAATCATTTTGACGGATTACTTTGATGCTTCAGGTGTTGCATCTGATGTAAGTGATGTTCAATTCTTCGCAAACGGAGTAGATACGAGAACAACTGGATTGGATGTGGTATTAAGCTATAAGCATTGGTTATCCGATGATAATAATATCACTGCAGGAATTGCAGCGAATTTCAATAGCACGGAGATTCAGGAAATAAACTCAGGAAATTTGAATGAGTATACCTTCTTTGGACCTTTCTCTCAGGCTTACCTAGAGGCTGCTGCACCAGATTATAAGATAGGTGTGAATGCTGGACTTAAGTTAGGTGATATAAGCGTAAATCTTGCATATACTTTATTCAGTGAGGTGCTTCTTCAGGATTTTCAATGGGTAGATTCTCCAGCTACAGATGCTGACGGAGCTGCTGCTTTACTTGCAGTCGCAACAGATGTTTATGAGCAGGCAGGAACATTAGATCTAGGTTTACACTGGACGGTAACAGATCGATTGGATATTAGTTTTGGAGCTAATAATTTGTTCAATACCTATCCTACTCCTCAGTGGGATGGTTGGACCGATCAGGGTGGATTTAATGACTCTGTTCAGATGGGTTCTGATGGAGCATTTTTCTTCTCCAGATTGAGCTTTAAGTTCTAATTAATTATTTCAGAATAAGGAGCGGGTATTCTTTTAGAGTATCCGCTTTTTTTGTATTTGAACAGATTGAAAAAAATTATTTGTATATCCATTGATAGATGAATAAAATAGACGATATTATGTAAATATTACTAACTTTTATAACACTCAAGGGGATTAAAAAGATACTTACGACTCAACAAATTAGAGCTACGGATGATCATACGATTGTAAACTCTAATATAAGTTCTTGGGAGTTGATGGAAATGGCGACAAGCTCATTTTTTGATGCTTTAATGGGACACGACGTTTGGAGAAAACGGGTGATCGTTCTATGTGGTGTTGGTAATAATGGAGGAGATGGGCTTGCACTATGCCGTATGCTCCGAAAAAAGGGTATCTATGCCCTAGCAGTTCTAATTAAGTTTAAAGAAGAATTGACACCTGATTGTGCTTCTAACTTTGATTTACTGGATGATGTGCTTGTTGTTGAGCAAATCAGTGACATG
>OMKD01000032.1 GCA_900299495.1 Sphingobacteriales bacterium | reverse complement strand
TCAGAGGCTGCTTTTACTTTAGGCGCATCTTTAGGATCAGAAATCTTCCCTCTTAGTTTTACCTTTTCACCCTCCATTGGTTCTTCACCTTCCGCTAAAAGATTCTTCTCGTACAATTTATCGAGTTGAACACCATACAGCTGAGAAATCATAAACATGGTCTCTCCTTCTTTTACATAGTGCCATTTGCGGCTTCCTCTGTAGTATGTTCTTTTTCGCTGCAGATAAATGATTGTTCCCTTATCCAGAACATCATTCTCAGCATATTTATCCTCATTGAAATGAAGGATTCTTTTAGTACTGATCTTGTATTTGTCACTGATAGTAGAAATACTTTCATCTTCCTTGGCATAGATCATCTTTACCTTGTTTTTCATAGTCAAGAAAGATATTGATTCTAACTCCTCTGGTAATGCAATGGGACTATCCGTGTAAATATCATCGCTTTGATCAATCTCAATGCTGGAGATTTTATCAAATTCATTTAGGTTATATCGTTCGATCAGACTGATTAAGAGTTTAGGGTATTGTGGATTTGTCGCATACCCTGATTTCTTAAGTCCGTAAGCCCAACCTTTGTAATCTGTGGTTTTAAGATCAAATAACCAACCATATCTGTAATCTTTATTCGGATCTCTTAAGAAATCGGAATGCGCTCTGAAACTTTCCTCAGGGTTTTTATAAACCCTAAAACAAGAATGGATCAACTTTCCATTTTTATCTCGGTCATCATCTTTTAAGGCGATGGTCTTACCGTCCCAAGCAGAGCCACATTTAATTCCAAAATGGTTGTTTCCCTCTGTTGCTAAGTATGACTTACCAGAGCCAGATTCTAGCAGCCCCTGAGCTAATTTTATACTCGCGGGTACTCCTGTGCGCTCCATTTCCTCAATGGCAATTTTCTTGTACCTGTCGATATAGTTTATTTGGTCCTCGGACTCGAGTGTACTTGCAAAAGCGCTTACACTGCAAAAGACTACTATTAAGCTAATCAATGTCTTGTGGATCATGGAATAGATTGTTAAATGGTTTATCATTAAGACCTGATATAATTTCAGGTTTATATGTCTGGATTATTTAATTAACGGAGAATGAGGTAAGTATCGTATTAACCTTTCTAATTATTAGAATAATTACGATTACTACAAACATAACAACTAGGTCTTAAATATTTAAGATTAAGGCATATGTTTGTTTTCTATGTTGCAATAAGTAGATGAAAAAGAGGACTTTAGTTTAACTAAAGCCCTCTTCCCGATAATATTGATAAGAGAATTAAATGTCTGATATTTTTTTAATCACCTTGTAAAGCTTAGTATGAATATTCACTTCTTCAGTGAATGGATCATGTTCAAGGTGATTGGCAGATCTCAGTTTAAGTTTACTGACTCTGCCCCCATTGTATAACTTCTCTACATACTTTACCCAAACTGCTCCATTATGCTTCACCGCATATATTTCGTTATCAATTACTTGATCGATGCGCTCAACAGGTTTACAAACAACAATGTCGCCATTCATAATAACGGGTTCCATGCTGTTTCCATTAATAGGGAATGAAACATACTGTGTGGATCTCACCAAATCTGGCAAACTAAACATTGTGGACTCTTCTTTGTAAAAAGATCCTGCACCAACTGAAGAACCTGCAAAAGCTTCTGTTGATGTGAAGAGGATATTTCCTCCCATTTGTTCTACACTTGAAGATGCAGAAGGTAAATCTATGCCAAAAGGAGTCCCTGTACCTTCAAGCATATAACCATCATTTACTCCAAATTCCCGACAAAGATTTCTAGCATGTGAATAGGTGATCATCCTTGGATTGCTTTCATCCAGATAGCAACGGATGATGTGTCCATTGGCTTTTGCCCCTGTAATGCGTTTTGCAAAATCACTGATCCCTTTGCCGTTTCGGTCATTCTTTATAACCTCGCCACGTTCTTCCAGGATGTTGAATACTTTTATAAAACGTTGATTTAACTGATTTCTGTCTTCGTTCATTTCGAAATATTTCTGGAATAAATATTAATTCAAGGTTTAATTTAAAACTTTTTAGTGTGTTTTGCAACTAAACTTAAAACACTTCTAACTTTTTGTTTTAAGTTGTTTTAACTCTATTGATATTTAACATTAATATATATAACTGATTTTCAGTTAGTTGTATTTTTATTATTAGTATATTATTTTTCTTTTTATTATTTTGTCGTATAGCACAATTATTTCGAGTAAATATTGTTGGATATTATACGTATAGACGGAATCAAAAGCCATAATTATAAACAAAGATGAGTACCATAATTTCATTAATCAATCATAAGGGAGGAGTAGGTAAGACAACAAGTGCGGTGAACCTGGGTGCAGCCTTGGTAGAGTTAGGTAAGCGGGTATTATTGATGGACCTTGATCCTCAGGCAAATCTTTCATTGAGTGTAGGTGCTCCACGTGTAAAATATAGTATTTATGAAGCACTTAAAGGAGAATCAGAACTTCACCCAGTAAACATAAAGCCAAATTTTGATGTGGTCACTTCAAGTATAAACTTATCCAGTGTTGAAATGGAATTGGTTAATGAAGCCGGTCGGGAGTTTATACTTCGTGAACTGATTGAACCAATTATTGATAATTATGATTTTATCATTATTGATTGTCCACCTTCTCTCGGTCTTTTAACATTGAATGCTTTGACCAGTAGTCATTATGTATTGATTCCTTTACAATCAGAGTTTTTAGCGATTCAGGGATTGACGAGGATCAAGCAAGTGGTTGATAAGGTGAGATTCAGGTTAAACAAGCGATTAGAAATTTGTGGGGTAGCTGCTACCATGTTTGATGCTCGTAAGGTATTGAACAGAGATGTTGTAGAGACCATTCAAAAATATTTTGGGGATAAGGTGTTTAAGACGATGATCAGAGATAATGTTTCTTTGGCAGAAGCTCCTGCATCACGTCAGGATATTTTTGAATACAATAAGAAAAGTCAGGGTGCAGAGGATTATTTGGCTTTGGCCAAAGAAGTTCTTGAACGAGTTGAGAAACCTGTTGCTATTGAAAATGCATAATTGAAAAATTTAGATTTTGGCAAAAAAGAAATTTACAGCGGGCTTAGAGATGCTTTTTGGAGATCAGGATTTTGATCCTCAAAATGAGCAGGTGGAAGTAGAGACTAGGATTATAAATGCACCTTTGCAAAGCGATTCTGTTCAGGCTGACCGAAAGCGTAATGGAAAGAATTTTATTTCCAATATTGAGTCGGTTTTTACCGATACGTTCAGTGAGCAGCTTAATAATGCAGGACAAAGCGATTTTCAAACTCCGTTTACTGATGGCCTTGGTTTAGATGCCTTGGTGCGTTCGACCATTGAAGATGCAGAGTTAGAGGTTAGTTACGAAAAGAGAAAACGAGTTACCTTACTCATTGAACATGCCAATTTATCTCGTTTAAAAGAGATTGCAAGTGAGGAACAGCGTTATTTTAAAGATTTGGTTAACACAATTTTTGCTGACTTCATATCCGATTACGGAAAATAAAAAAGGCCCCACTTAGGGGCCTTTTTTAATACAGTTGCTCTGCAATTTTTCTATCGTTGGATAATCTTGGGACCTTATTTTGACCTCCTAGTTTCCCTTGACTTTTCATATATCTTCTAAAAGCATCTCTTTCCAGTTTTTTAATCCTTAGCGGACTAAGAACATTGCCCTCGATAAGATCTTTGTAATAGATGTTTTGTCTGCACATTTCCTCGTCAATACTTTTTGCAAATTGCTCAAGATTGTTTGGCTCCTGTTCGAATTCTATCAACCATTGGTGATGGGCAGTAGAACCATCTTCCGGATTGATATTTGGGGCGACTGTAAATTCTACTAATCGTGCATTATGCTTTTTTGATGCATAAAGCATGGCTTCTTCCACTTCTTTGCCAATCACATGTTCTCCAAAGGCAGATATAAAGTGTTTAATCCTTCCAGTTACCCGAACCTTATAAGGAGCTGTGGAGACAAATTCTACAGTATCTCCAATATTGTATCCCCAAAGGCCTGCATTGGTGTTTAGTATGATAGCATAGTTTACACCCCGTTTTACCTCTTTTAGGCTTATCCTAGTTGGATTAGATGTATTGATTTCGTCTAAAGGAATGAATTCAAAGAAGATCCCGGAGTTTACATTTAGTAACAAGCCGTCGTTTTCCACATTATCTTGGAAGGCTATAAATCCTTCAGAGGCTGGATAGGTTTCCACGCTCTTAAGTCTTTCACCTACTAATTCTTCAAGTATTTGTCGGTATGGTTCAAAGTTAACTCCTCCGTATGCAAAGATTGAATAGTTGGGGAATATGTCTTTGACATGTTTTTTTCCGCTTCTTTCCAATAATCGTTCATAGTACATTTGTACCCATGGGGGAATACCACTGATTAATCGCATATCTCTGTTGAGGGTTTCATCAACAATTTTCTCTAGTTTGTCCTCCCATTCCTCGATACAGTTGGTTTCGTAGCTTGGAAGCTGACTACTTCTAAGCCACGAGGGTACCATGTGGTTGACTATACCAGATAATCGGCCCGTATGGATACCGCCTGTTTTTGTTAATTCAGGGCTCCCAGATAGAAAAATCATATTTCCATCAAAGAAATCGAACTTATCTGCTTTTGCCGCGAAATTGAACATTGCATTTCTGGCTGTACCAAAGTGATTTGGGATACTTTCCTTCGTTAGTGGAATGTATTTTACTCCTGAGGTTGTACCTGAGGTTTTAGCAAAATATTTAGGTATTCCTTTCCATAGAACGTCTGATTCACCAGCAATTATCCTATCGATATAAGGCCTTAGGTTTTCATAATCATTGACCTGTATATGCTCTCTGAAAGCTTCGTATGAATTGACCTTTTCCATATTATGTTCCTTCCCAAATGCTGTGTTTTTAAGAACTGCAAGGAGGTCTTGAAAAACTTTTTCCTGGGCTTCAAGTGGTTGCGAAGACCATTTTTGAATGTTCTTTGCTGCGTTTTTCGCAAAGGGTTTTATAAGTGATGCTTTTATTCCCATTATTCTTGAATTAAAGATCTCCTAATTGTGGTCTTAAAATAATATCCTCTACAACTGCCTTTGAACTCATTGTGTAGGCAGACCATATTGCAATGGCTATATCCTTTGCTTCCATAATCCGATCCTCTGAGATGCCGGATCCTTCCCAGGATTTAGACATGGTTGCTCCAGGATGTACAGCTGCTACACGTATATGGCTTTCTTTTAACTCTTCTCGAAGATTCTTAGTAAAACCATTTAGAGCAAATTTCGAAATACTATAGGCTCCTCCATTATGATAGGCTTGCAAACCTGCTATGGAGCAGATATTGAAGATATAAGCTTTTCCTTTGGTATTCATTTTATTTATGATACCTCTTGTAAGGTGGTAAGCACTGTAAAGATTTGTGTTGATCATAAATTCAAGTGACCCTTCTTCTTCTGTTAATACGCCTCCTGGGACGTATGAACCCGCATTATTTACTAATACCTCAACAGCTTTGTCCATTTTATTGATAAAAGCAGCTAAGTTCTGTACATCCTCTTTTTTTGAAAGATCTGCCTGTATGGTATGCACCGAAATATTGAACTTGGACTCAATATCTTTTTTGAATTGTGCTAGATCGGATGTGTTTCTCGAACAAGTCACTAAATCGAAACCTTGACTAGCGAACTGTTCAGCGATAGCTGCACCAATACCTTTGGTGGCACCTGTTATAACTGCAATCATTTTTTGTAATGTTGTTCAGCGTGAATTTACGAAACGTAATCAAGGATTAGATGCTTTAGTTGTGAAAAAGAAAAAAAGCAGCCATTTGGCTGCTTTACTTAATTTTTGAGTTCGAATTTATACTGAAGCATTTCCATGATTGGAATACCTGTTTTTGGATCGGTATTCTTGAGGAAAATATCAATATCAATAGTTTCGGACTCTTCTTTTTCTGTTGAGTCAAATACAACTTTTATTTTTCCACGCTCTCCTGGTTTTACCGGAAGTCGCGGATAATCGGTTGTAGTACAATCGCATGCTGAAATCAATTCTATCTGAAGGTCCACATCTCCATCATTGGTAAACTCAAAATATGTAGTTCTTGATTCTCCTTTCTTAACCGTTCCAAAATCGTGGAAGCGTTTGTCAAATTTCATGACAGGTGCGCCTGTTTTAGTGCTACCATCACTAGTATTTTGGGTAAAGCCAAGTTGGGCTAAACAAAAAAGGCTAAAGAATAAGATTGATTTTTTCAACATGTACTAAGGGATTTATAAAACTGAAATTACTGAGCTTTGGGTTTGCTGGCTTTTTTAGAAGCACAGCATGAGCTATTGCTAGCTGTCTTAGAACAGGATTTTGTAGTTGTACTTGCTTGAGCTTGGTCAGTTTTATTTTTAGAAGCACAGCAAGAAGAAGCTGCCTTTGGTGCGCAAGATGCGTCTTTAGGCGAACATGTTGCACCGTCTTTTGGAGCAGTACATTTTGCAACTTTTTCTGCTTGTGCAAATGATTTTGAATCTTCGTTATAGAATACCTGAACGAATTTTGAAGTACCATCAGTGTCTGCGACTGACTGAACAAACGTTATGTTTCCGCTTTTTTTACATTCCCAAACCTGGATGTCTTCAGTTTGTTCGGCTACTTTTTTTGCTTCAACAAGAACATCAGATTCTGCGTTTGAAGTTTGAGCAAAGTTCACATTAATCATGATGAATAAGCCGAAGGGTATTAACAATAAATTTTTCATAACGTATGTAATGTTTATTAGTTATAGCAGTGATTAGAACATAAAAATGTTCTTTTTATTGATAAAAAAAATTCAAAATGTCGGTTTTAAAATAATTTTAACACCTCTTGTTTAGTGGACTACTTATTTTTTTTAATTATATATGCAAAAACTACACTAAATAATTATCTATGCGACTGACATATTTGACGCTTATCGCAATTAGCCTGTATTGTACGGGATGCTACCAATCTTATTACATTTCAAATAATCTCCCCGCAGAAAGACTAGAATTCGGAACAGGTAAATCAGAAACTTACATAGAGCATTATGCCTTGCTAAAAAGCGGCCAATTACTTAAACAGGCTGTAAATCAGGATACCTTTTTTCAGGTAAGAATTCTTGATAGAGCAACCGTAAGATCTATCTTTTTTCAAAGAGATTCTATACGTCTATTAAGTTATGATCACTATTTACCGGGAACCAATTACCGATTTATTAATCAGATTGATCCACAAACTGAGCATAATATTGCCTGGGCTGAAGGTGATGAAAGAACACCAGAGGCTATTAGCTATTTTTATGAGTTACTCCTTAATACTATCAAAGAGGAACCCAAGGAAGAGATTGGTAAGCCAAAAAATGAGAAAGCTGGTAAAACAGAATCTTTTGGGTGGTAAACTGATGTAGCTTTTGTTTTCTAAGTTCAAGTTTTGTTAATTTGAACTTTTAATCCAAAATTGCTCAACCTTGGCGAAAGTTCTGATCATAAGATTCTCATCGATTGGAGATATAGTTCTTTGTACATCTATTATTAGGTGTATGAAACAGCAGTTGGGTGCAGAGGTACACTTTTTAACTAAAAGCAGATTTAAAGGGGTATTGGAGCAAAATCCATACATTGACCAAATCATTGCTTTTGAAGACTTAGACCATTCATTAGAGTCGCTTAAGTCCAATGCCTATGATTATATCGTTGATCTACATAGTAATTTAAGATCTTCTAAGGTGTGTAAAACACTAGGTGTTCAAGCATTTAAATTGGATAAAATTAATATTGCTAAATGGATGCTGGTTAATATTGGCTTGAACAGACTTCCCAATAAGCATATTGTTGATAGGAAGTTTGATGCTATTCAAAGTTTGGGCATTGAGTATGATGGTGAAGGTCTTGATTACTTCTTCGAAGCGGATACAGATCTATTGAAGGGTTTTGAAAAGCGAAAACGGAGAATAGGGATAGTTCTTGGAGCTGCCCACTACACAAAGCGAATTCCGCTTGATCTTGTCAAGCAAATAACGGAAGTATATGATGCGGAGTTTTTCCTTTTAGGAGGTCCAGCGGAGAAGGATTTAGGGGAGGAGTTGATTGTTGAGGATAAGGTATATAATTGGTGTGGTAAAACCTCTCTTCAAGGTTCAGCGCAGCTTATGGATACCTGTGATCTTATTATCAGTTCAGATACAGGTCTTATGCATATTGCAGCAGCATTGGATAAACGCATTATTACTATTTGGGGCTCAACGGTTCCTGCTTTTGGAATGTATCCCTTCATGAAAAATGGGGGTAATAAATATATTAATCAGCAGATAAATGGACTGCATTGCAGGCCTTGTTCAAAGATTGGGCACAAGCAATGTCCAAAGGGTCATTTTGCTTGTATGAGGAATCATAAAATTGAAGAAATACTAGAAAATATAAATATTCAGTTGGGTGGTGAATAGGAGCATATCTTCGTTCAATTACCTCGAATTTTTCTAATTATTTACTTTTCTAGTATTCAATTATAAAATTGGCTTGGGTTTTTATGGAAATCAGTCGAAAAGAACTTATTTTTCGTGAACTCTAAAATTGCTTAACAAAATTTTGGTTTTCCAATAGTTTTAGAAAAATACTTTTGTTGAAGCCAATTATTGGGAAAGCACACAAAATATCTCTTATAGATCTAGAAAATATTACTCATATGAAATTGCTTAGAGCATTTGTTTTCTTATTCTTCACCGGAATAGCTGCCGGTAATGCCCAAAGTGTAATTCATTCATCATTATACGAATTGAATCCACTTTTTGTGAATCCGGCTAAATCTGGAGACTTTCTTGGTACTGTTCGTATTGGAGGACTTTACAGAGAACAATGGGGATTTAGTAATATTACTACTCCATACGCATTCTTTGATTCACCCATTATGAATGGTTTCAGAAAGAAAAAGGATGATTGGGTCGGTATGGGTGCATTTCTTTATAAAGATGTAGCAGGTCTCGGGAATTTACCGAGATTAGGTTATTACCTTTCTGCAGCATATCATTTTGATCTCGGTGACAAGAAGACAAGGCGTATTTTTACCATAGGGGTACAGTGGGGACAAGAGACCCTAGGGAATGGCTTTGATTTATCTGTTTATGATTTTGCTGATGGTTATAATTCCTCTGAAAACAATTTTAATGATACACAAGAGAAGGGTGGTACCGGACAAGGAGCTGGTGTGACGGGACAACAGAAAAATGCTGTGAACGCTGGTATCCTATTTAAGACAAACAAAAAGAACAGTAAAGAATCTTTTGAAGCTGGATTTTCAATAAATAATATGAATAGCTTATCCCAAAATGGATTTGTTAAGTTTGGTTTAGGTGTTTCAGAAACTAATAATCCAAACGATCCAGATGATCCTAATGTCCCTGTTTCTCCTCTGAATTTAGATAAAACGACTAAAATTGCTACATATTTTTCAGGTCATTTGTTTTTAAAACGAGAGATTATCAAAGATGAATTATATTTTGAACCAACAGCTTGGGTTAGGGTTTCTAATACTTGGAGCCAGTACAATGCACACGGTTGGTTAGCAATGAATTTGAAGGATAAAGAAACTGAACAAATTAAAGATCAGGTGTTGAAATTCGGTCTTGGATATCGAAGTGGGCTTTTCAAGGGAATACACACTCCAAAGGCTTTAGTTGGTTATGAGACTAGCAAATTAAAAGTTGCTTTTGCCTTTGATTATTACATAGGAAGCTATGTTGAGAACAATTATGGTTTTGAACTTGCCGCAAATTATATAATTAGTTCGCAACCCAAAGTGGAGCTTCCTAGTAAGATCTTTTGTCCACAGTTATAATCATTGTTGAAGATTCTAAAGTAAGATTTACGAAATGAGAAATATATTAACCCTTATTTTTTCTATCGCAATAGTGGGTGCAGCAGTTGCCCAGCCAAGCGCAGGCCGTTTGACACCTAAAAAGCGAATAGCTTTGGCGGAAGAGCAGGTTGAGAAGTTTGAGTACGACAATGCTATTGAGCAGCTCGAGGAAGCCTATGACGAGCAAAAGGATCCAGAGATTGCAATTTTTCTTGGAGACTTATACATGCAAACCCGTGATTACAAGAAAGCTGTATTGCGTTATCGTTCGGGTTTACGCAAGGATAAGACCAATCAGTTTGTAGAGGCTCGATTTAATTATGCCAGAGCAATCCGTATGAATCAGGATATAGAAGATGTGGAGGAGGATGATATCATGAAGGCAAAGGAAATGCTAAATGAATACATTAGCTTAGTTACGGACGAAAAGAAGAAAGAACTTGCAGAGGCAGAACTTAAAGGTTGTGACTTTATGATGAATGCTACCGGTGTTGAAGGTAGAACGGTTACACATGCTGGTAAAGATATTAATACTAGATATTCTGAATATTCAGCGGTATGGGATCCATCTGGCGAAGAGATCTACTATGCAAGAGTTGTTATTGATGAAGACAGCAAGGATAAAAAAGACGAAACAAAGACACTTACAGCTGTTAAAATATTTACTGCAAAGCGTACAGAGGATGGACTATCCGACCCTGAAGTTTTGGGTGATCACATAAATACAGGAAAGTATACTGCTAATATCAGTATTTCCAGAGATGGAAATCGCCTTTATTTCACAAGACAAGACCTTGATGGTAATGGTCTCGTTGCTTCTAAAATATATATCAGCCAAAAATCTGGCGATGGATGGGGTGCAGCAGAGGAAGTAAACGGTATCAATGGAGATTATTTGGCAAATTATCCTGCAGTAGGAGAGTTGTTTGGAAAGGAAGTAATCTTCTTTAGTAGTAATATGGAAGGTGGCCAGGGAGGTTGGGATATCTACTATGCTACATACAAAGGTGGTGGTGTTTATGGAGATCCAAAGTCATTAGGTCCAAAGATCAATACACCTGGTGATGAGGTTACACCATTTTATCAGGATGGTATACTGTATTTCAGTTCAAATGGTCATGTTGGTGTTGGTGGTTATGATGTGTTCTCTTCTGAATGGGATGGCTCAAGATGGTCTTCTCCAAGTAATATGGGATTAGGGGTAAATAGTGCAAAGGATGATAGATACTATAACATTACACCTGATGGTTTGCGTGGATTCTTCACCTCAAATAGAATTGGTACAGGTGCAAAGTCCGTGAATTCAAAGACCTGTTGTGATGATATTTACAATGTGAGTTATAAAGAAATTCTTGCTAATCTTGAAGCATTAGTTTTTGATGCAGAGACAAAAGAAGCACTTCCTGGTGTTAGTCTTAAGATTGTTGATATGACTTCTGGAGCAGCTGTGAATTTTAAAAATTTGAGTAATAAGGAAGCCAATAATTTTGCATCTGAATTGGAGTTGGATAGGAGTTATGTGTTGATTACCTCAAGAGCAGATTATGTCTCCGATACTATGGCCTTAGAAACGGTAGGGCTTGTTGATTCAAGAGTTTGGAATGAAAATATCATGCTTGAGCCAATGCCGGTTTATATCACGATTACAAAGGAAAATCCAATTAAGCTTTCCAATATTATCTATGACTTCGATGATGATAAGATTCTAGAAGAGTCAGAGGAAGATCTTCAGTTCATCTTAGATTTGATGAATGAATATCCGGAGATGCGTATTGAGTTACTTTCTCACACGGATTCTCGTGGTGAAGAAGGATATAACTATAACCTTTCTCAGCGAAGAGCGAATTCAGCAAAGAATTGGCTTGTTGAACGTGGTATTCAGAAATTCAGAATTGAAGCTTTGGGAGAAGGAGAGTCTAAGCCATATACAGTAACCGAATTGGAAGCAGCAACTTATGATTACCTTCCAGTTGGACAAGTGTTGACAGACGACTTTATCTTGGGACTTGAAACAGAGGAGATGCAGGAAGCTGCATTCCAATTGAACCGTCGATCTGAGTTCCAGATTACCGAAGGACCAACATCAATTAAGATAGAAGAAAAGAAACTTGCACGAAAAGGAATTCGGGAAGTTAAAGATGAAAATAAATAAAAAAAGGGCGGCTTATAAAAGTCGCCTTTTTTGTTTTTATACTTGTAGAAAAAAAGGAAATGCTAGAGCAGATACTTGGCCAATTAATGGCCCTACATATTGTGGATTACAGTGGTTTGATCTTTGGGATTCTCTATGTGTTTTTTGCAACCAAAGAAAAACCGGTCTGCTGGGTTTTTGGAGCATTCTCCAGCCTGTCTATTGCCTATGCGGGTGTATTCCTTTACAAGTTATATAGTGATGCTATATTGAACCTGATTTATTTTCTAATGGCAATCTGGGGGATTTGGTCCTGGACTCGGTCTAAGGACAATAGTACGAATTTAGAAGTGGGTAAGATGCGTAAAAGGGACCACCTGATTTATATCGGACTATCTATACTCTTGTCTTTACCCTTAGCATATGTCTTTTCTACTTATACTGATGCAAGAGTGCCTTGGCTGGATGCAATCACTACTGCTTTTGCACTTGGAGCAACCATATTGACCATATTTAAGCTTTTAGACAACTGGATTTACTGGATTTTTATCGATTTAGTGTATATCGGGATCTATTTTTCGCAAGGTGCCTATCTGTTTGCATTGCTGTTTGTTATCTATATTATCCTTGCCATACAGGGCTTTATTTCTTGGAAAAGAACTTATTCTAAAAAAGTTAATTTAGAACAAGTCTAAATAGTGTCTTTGCCTACCGATAATGAAAGGGTATACCTAATAATAATCCAAGTCTTTTTATATTTGCGCTGAATAAAAAACAGAAACTTTGTTTTCTGTGGTTCTGCCTGATTTTTCAGCGTTCATACACTTTGAAAGCTGAACTTTTGGGGCTGACATTTTTGAACAATACAAATTTTGTCAATGAAAAACGGAATAAGCAGGCTTTCAACAGTATCAGGCCTGATGATTTTCTCCAGTGTTGTGTACGGTCAGGGTGCTGAATCTGCATCTAATTTCTACACGAATCTCCTTATCGGAGTACTGGGATTTGTTGTAATTGCTGTTTTACTTCAGCTAACGGATAATTTACTTCTAATAGAAGCAAAGAAAACTGGAGCGGATAAGACAGGGCGTAATTTTTCAATCTTCCCGGTTTTAGGTGAGATTTTCAAAAAGAGTCTTCCAGCTCGTCTAGATGGTGAGTCAGTTGTTCGTCTTGAGAAAGGTCACGACATTTTAATCGAGGGAGAATCAGTTGAAAAGATTGATTCTGAGGTCAGAGCAAACACGTTTGCTGTACAACCTCCGAACTACATTGGTATCAAGCCGATTCCAAAGGTAGTAGTTCAGGTAGGAGATACAGTAAAAGCAGGTGATGAGCTTTTCTACGATAAGCAAAACCCTGAGGTTAAGTTTGTGGCACCAGTAAGTGGTGAGGTAATCGCAGTTAATCGTGCTGAGAAGCGTGCGATCAAAGAGGTTGTGATTCTTGCTGATAAGACGCAAGAGTACAGAGTACTTCCATCAGTAGATCTTGATCAGATCAGCCGTGAGGATCTTTTAGCATTCATGATGGAGCATGGTGCTCTGGGTATGATTCGCCAAAGACCATACAACGTGGTTGTTGATCCAGCTATTATTCCGACTAACATATTCGTTTCAACATTTGACTCTGCACCATTGGCTCCAAATTTGAACTTTGTGATCAAAGGGAAAGAGGAAGCTTTTGCAGCAGGTTTGAAAGTGTTGGCAAAACTTACTTCTGGTAAGGTTCATTTAGGTCTTGACGGTAAATCTGAGGAATCTCCGGCTGCAGCATTCGTTGAAGCGGAAGGTGTTGAGAAAACATATTTCCACGGAGCACACCCTGCGGGTAATGTAGGTATCCAGATTCACCATACAGCACCTATCAATGCAAATGAGTCAGTTTGGACATTGGATGTTCAGGCAGTAGCTACTATTGGTTCTATGGTAACTGAGTCCAAGTTCGATGCATCAAGAGTTGTTGCAGTTGCAGGAGCAGTTCACGATCCAAAATATGTAAATACATACATCGGTGCTAATATTGGTGATCTTGTAAAAGACAATGTAAGCGCAGATAATCCTAGATATATTTCAGGAGACGTTCTTTCTGGTGAAGAAAAGCAAGGAGAAGAATTCCTGAATGTTTTTGATGATCAGATTTCTGTTGTTAAGGAAGGAGATTACTATGAGATGTTTGGCTGGTTATTGCCACTTACTCCTAGACCATCAATTTCAAATACCTTCCCGAACTTCCTATTTAGAGATCACAAGTTCGAGGTAGATACTAACACACACGGTGAGTACAGAGCATTTGTAGTTACTGGTCAGTATGAAAAGGTACTTCCAATGGATATTTATCCACAGCACTTGTTGAAGTCAATTCTTGTAAACGACTATGAGCGTATGGAAGGATTAGGTCTTTTAGAAGTTGTTGAGGAGGATCTTGCACTTTGTGAGTTTGTTTGTACTTCCAAGCAGCCAGTGCAAAGTATACTGAGAGAAGGGTTGAATACGCTTAGAGAGCAGTAATCAACATTTGAAATAATTAATTGAGTTAAATCAATATCGAATCTTTTTGAAATGGACAATGGTTTAGTAAAGTTTTTGAAGAGAATAGAGCCATCTAAGGATAAGAAGATGTTACACACCTTATTCGACGGCTTTTTCACATTCGCATTTACACCGAATGAGACCACTAAGAACGGTGTTCACTTGCGCGATGGTATGGATCTTAAGCGTACTATGGTACACGTTGTAATTGCTTTACAGCTTTGTTACCTATTTGGTACTTATAATATTGGTCACCAGCATTTTTATGCACTAGGTGAGTTTACGGGTTTGTTTGATGGTTTCCACCTAAAACTAACTCACGGTTTAATTAAAATGTTACCAATCTTTATTGTTGCACATGTTGTAGGACTTGGAATTGAGTTCTTCTACGCAGCTAAGAAAGGGCATCCTATTGAAGAGGGTTATTTGGTGACAGGAGCCTTGATTCCTTTGATTATGCCACCAGATCTTCCTTTATGGATTCTTTCATTATCAATCATTTTTGCGGTTGTACTAGGAAAGGAAGCATTCGGAGGAACAGGTATGAATATCTGGAACATTGCTTTATTGGCACGTGTATTTGTATTCTTTGCATATCCAACTACTATATCAGGTGATGATGTTTGGATTTCAGGTATTGCAAAAGAAGGTATCACATACTCAACTGAATATACAATGGTTCACGGATGGTTGGATAATCTGTTCAGCTCATTTGGTTGGTCCGTCTTTGGAGAAGGGGGAGTCGTCATCGACGGGTTCTCAGGTGCTACGCCATTATCACTAGCAGTAAGCGGTGGTTGGGAAGCAGTTACTTCTCAGTTTACAGTATCACAAATGTGGTGGGGACTTATCCCAGGATCAATTGGTGAAACTTGTAAGCCTTTCATCATCTTCGGTGCATTATTCCTGATTATTACAGGTATTGCAAGCTGGAGAGTTATGTTGAGTATGGCACTAGGTTGTGCACTTACTGGTATGTTGTTAAACGGATGGGGTGCTACTGAGTACATGGAAATTCCTTGGTACTACCACTTCTACATGGGATCATTCCTATTTGCTATGGCATTTATGGCAACAGATCCAGTAACAGCTGCTTCTACCAATACAGGTAAGTGGATCTATGGATTCATGGCTGGTATGGTAGGATTGATCATTCGTGTGATCAACCCAGCTTATCCTGAAGGATGGATGCTTGCAATTCTATTTATGAATACATTGGCTCCAACTATCGATTTCTACGTGCTTGATGCTAACATGAAGCGCAGAGCAAGAAGAGCTCAGGTAGCTGCTTAATTAAAAATAGTTTAACGCTTAAATAAAATAAAAGTGAGTACAACTAAGATATATTTATTCGTTGCTTCGATGACAGTGGTTGTTGCCCTTCTTTTGACAGGGTTCAGAATGGCAACTGCTGAGCAAGCGGAGATCAATGAAAAAGTTTTTAACAAACGTGCGATTTTAAAGTCTTTGGCTGAAGGTCTTGACGGAGATTTGGATGCAATGTCTGATGAAGAGGTACAGGCAGTTTTTGAGAACAATGTTCAGCAGTTTGTAATTAAGGCTGATGGTTCTGTAGTAGAAGATGTAACCGCTGAAGAGGTTAAAATGAAAAAAGAGGTAAAGAAAGCGATCGAAGATCGTAATCTTCCTTTATATGTATATGCTAATCCTACAACTAATAAGTCTTATTACATTACTGCAGTTCGTGGTAAAGGACTTTGGGATGAAATTTGGGGATCAATTGCACTTGAAGATGACTTCAATACAATTGTAGGAGTTTCTTATGATCACGCTGCTGAGACTCCTGGTCTTGGTGCTGAGATTAAGGATAACAGTGCTTGGGTAGCGATGTTCACTGGTAAAAAGATTTATGATGATGCAGGAAACTTTGTATCCATAAATGTAAGAAAAGGTGGAGCGATTCCAGGTAATCCTCATCAGGTAGACGCGATTACTGGTGCTACGATTACTGGAGATGGTGTTACTAAGATGTTGGAGAGCGGACTTCAATTATATGAATCATATTTTGCCACTCTAAAGGCTGGCAACTAAGCTTGCCCTTTCGGCAGTTTTTGTTAACGTTTAAATTTAATCTGTTATGGCAGAGACTAAAGTTAAAGAAACAAAGGAGCCTTTATTTGGCAAAAAGGAGCGTAAGCTTCTGGTAGATCCTTTATTAGACAACAACCCGATTACAGTTCAGGTACTTGGTGTTTGTTCTGCACTTGCAGTAACATCACTGGTAATGCCTTCATTGGTTATGACTGTTGCCGTGGTATTTGTATGTGCTTTTTCAAACTTATTTACTTCATTATTGAGAAACATCATTCCAAATGAAGTACGTTTGATTGCACAGTTGATTATCATCGCAACATTGGTAACAATCGTTGAGCTGAGCTTGAAATACTTCGATTACCCAACATATAAAGAGCTATCTGTTTATATCGGTTTGATTATTACAAACTGTATCGTAATGGGTCGTTTGGAAGCATTTGCGATGGGTAATAAGCCATGGAAATCATTTATTGATGGTCTTGGTAATGGTATCGGATACGGTATTATCCTGATTGTTGTTGCAGTATTCCGTGAACTATTTGGAAAAGGTACGCTTGCTGGATTCCAGATTCTTCCTGAAGGATACTTTGCAAACAACCTTATGGTGATGCCTGCTGCAGCGATGTTTATTCTTGCAGTATTCATCTGGATACAGAGAAGCAGAAATAAAGAGCTAATTGATATCTCTTAATTCAGCCAAACTCAAATTTGAAAATACATTAATCAAGATAAAATGGATTTCGTTAATATTTTTATAAAAACAGCCTTCGTAGAGAACCTGGTTCTAGCATATTTCTTAGGAATGTGTTCTTACCTAGCAGTTTCTAAGTCAGTTAAAACTGCTGTAGGTCTTGGTTTTGCTGTAATCTTCGTTTTAGGTATCACGATTCCTATCAATTGGATGATCAACGAGTACCTATTGAACGAAACAACAAACGTATTCGGAACGGATTTGACTTTCCTTCGATTCATTCTTTTCATTGCTGTAATCGCATCTATGGTGCAGTTAGTGGAAATGGTTGTAGAGAAAGTATCTCCTGCTTTATATAATTCATTAGGAATCTTCCTTCCTCTTATTACCGTAAACTGTGCTATCCTTGGAGGTTCATTATTCATGATCTCAAGAGAGTACAACTTGGGCGACAGTGTTGCTTTCGGTCTAGGTGGTGGTTTCGGATGGTTCTTAGCAATTGTATTTATTGCAGCTATCCGTGAGAAAATAAGATATTCCAACGTACCACCTGCACTTCGTGGTCTAGGTATGGCATTTTTGTTAACAGGATTGATGGGACTTGCTTTCTTAGGCCTTTCAGGTATTGATCCAGCTACTATTGGCGGATAATTAAGAATTCAATTTTCAACAGAAAAAAATAGTCTTTCGAGATGGAAATATTATTTGCAGTTATTGTCTTTTCAGCGGTTATTCTAGCATTAAGTGCCGGTTTGTTGGCTGCAAGAAAAAGATTAGTTCCGCAGGGTGAAGTTAAGATCATCATCAATGGTGATACAGAAAACCCTCGTTTAGTTAAGCCAGGTGCTACTCTTTTGGGTGCTTTATCTGGTGAAAACATTTTCTTACCATCAGCTTGTGGTGGAGGTGGTACTTGTGCGATGTGTGAGTGTCATGTACACGCAGGAGGTGGTGAAGTACTTCCAACGGAGATGAACCACTTATCTAGAAAACAAGCCGCTGAAGGTATGCGTCTTGCATGTCAGGTAAAGGTTCGTGAAGATATGGAAGTGCAGATCCCTGAAGAGATATTTGGTATCAAAAAATGGGAATGTGAGGTTGTTTCAAATTACAACGTAGCTACTTTTATTAAGGAGTTCGTAGTGAAACTTCCAGATGGAGAACTACTTGATTTCGAATCAGGAGGTTATATTCAGATTGATGTACCTGCTATCGAATGTGATTACAAAACAATTGATATTACTTCCCACCCAGATATGGGTAAGCCTGCTGATGAATTCCAGCCAGAGTGGGATAAATTCCAATTGTGGGATCTTACCATGAAGAACGATGAAGAAATCTTCAGAGCTTATTCAATGGCTAACCACCCTGCAGAAGGAAATATCATCATGTTGAATATTCGTATCGCTACTCCACCATGGGATAGAGCAGCTAATACATGGAAGCCTGTAAACCCAGGTATCTGTTCTTCTTACGTATTTACACGTAAGGCAGGTGATAAAGTAACTATTTCAGGACCTTACGGTGAGTTCTTTATCAAGCCTACGAAGAAAGAGATGGTTTACATCGGTGGTGGTGCTGGTATGGCTCCACTTCGTTCACACTTATTCCACCTTTTCCACACGGAAAAAACTAAGGATCGTAAAGTTTCTTACTGGTATGGTGGACGTACAAAGCGTGAGCTTTTCTACATCGATGATTTCAGAAAGATTGAAGACGAGTTCGATAACTTTAAGTTCTACGTATCATTAGATAATCCTTTACCAGAAGATAACTGGACGGTAAAGAATGATATCAATGATCCAGAAGGTGACGGATTCCAAGGTTATATCATGCCTGTTCTATTTGAGCAGTATCTTAAGAATCACCCGGAGCCAGAAGAAATTGAATATTACTTCTGTGGACCTCCAGCGATGGCACAATCAATTTTTGATGCACTTGATAAACTAGGTGTACCGGAAGAGAATATTGCCTTTGATGATTTCGGAGGATAATCATGAAAAGAAAAAGCATCCCAATATTTTGGGATGCTTTTTTTATTTGTGATAAATCTTGATTTCTACTCTTCTTTTCTCCCTATCAGGGATATCCGCATTAAGTTCTCCACCGCCTTCGATAAATACCCGGTCTACCCGGTATCCTTTGTTCTTTAGATAGACTGCAACCTCGTTTGCTCTGTCTTCCGATAATTTCATATTGTATATATCATCTCCTGTTTGATCAGAGAACCCTTTAATCTCAATCTCTAATAGATCTTCTTTATTGGGTAAAGTATTCAAGAAATCGTTCAATTGTTGTTTTTCAATAGGATCTATTTTCTTTTTATTAAATCCAAAATAGATGAAGTGTTCAATTTCTTCTACTGTTTCTTCATTAGAGGTAAAACTTAATAGCTCACTGCTAGAATAACCTCCTTGAGGCTTTAGTGGAATTAGAACGGAGTACATTAATGAGTTATCCCATTCCGGAATTTGTATTGTTTTAGTATATGCATCATAACCTGGTTCCAGTATAGTTAGGTTTAGTGAAGTATTGGCTGGACTACATATAAATATTCGGCCATTATTATCTGTTTGCAGTTTGCCTTCTTCTTCTGTAAACACCGAACATAACAGAGGATTTTTACTGATGGAATCGATCACTGTCAGTTCCAGGTAGGTTACAGGATCAGCATTTAATCCTTTAGGGAGTTCAAAACTATAAATGTCCATTCCTCCCGCTGCCTTTGGATGCTCTCTGTTTGACGCAAAGTATCCTGTTGTACCATTTGAGGAGAGATAGAATCCAAGCTCTCTGTACGAAGAATTGATAGGTGCACCAAGGTTTACTGGTGTTTGCCATTTGCCTTTTTCATCCATTTTGCTCAAAAACATATCTTGTTCGCCCAATCCGGGATGTCCAGTAGATGAAAAGAAAAGGGTTCTTGAATCATTACTGATAAATGGTGCTTCCTCGTCTCCTGAAGAATTGATTGCAGGCCCAAGGTTTTCTGGTTCTGACCATAAACCATCTTCTTTCAGATAACTGGTCCAAATATCTGTACCTCCTTGTCCTCCTGGTCTGTTTGATGCAAAATAAATGCGATCACCATCACAACTAATTGATGCCTGAGATTCCCAATAGTCTGAATTACTCGAACCAACAACGGATTGTATATTTGAGATTTTGTGGCCTTTAAGGTCTGCCATCCAAATGTCACAGGTTCCCTTTACGTTTGGTCGCTCACAGGCTGTAAAAAATAGTTGACGACCATTTCTCAGTATTGTTGACATCCCTTCATTATTGCTGGTATTGAATTCTAAACCAACAGATTTACCTATTGTCCAGGATTGGTTTAGCTTTTCAGAAAAGAAGAGATCCTCATCACTGAATTTGTCTTTTCTTCTAGTATAAAAAATAAGTGATCGGTCATTCGTTAAGTATGGGAAGTATTCATCTGCAGGTGTGTTGATATTTCTTCCGATATTCTTTACCTCGCTCATGGAGCTAAATTGAACGATATCGATGGCAATTTCGATCTTGGTTCTTAGTTTTTCTATACCTGATTGTGCTTGTAGCTCTCTTTCAATCTCCTGTTCCATCGCTATTCCAAATTCTGCATTTGGTTGGTCTTTAAGATTCTCAAACAACTTCAGTAAGCGAAGGGCTTCTGCATACTCTCCAATAACGTATTTTATATTCGCAGCCTCAAAATATACAAGTCTTGATTCCATTGGATAGGTATCAATATATTTTGTGAACATTATATCGGAAAGTTCGAATTCACTAGATAGTTCATAAGTATAAGCAAGGCTTCTAATGGCCACTGCATTCTGATTATCAGTGTCCAATACTTTTTGGAAGGTTTTTATTGCTTTTTCATAGTTGTGTTCAAGCAGATATTCCTGCCCCTTATTATTTAGCTCAAGTATCTTTGAGTTTACCTGTGCGATTAATCCCAAAAAGGGTAACAGCAACAAAATAGAAGTTAATTTTAGTCTTGTTTTCATGATAAGGAATTAAAACATATATTTTTATATTAGAATATATTAAAAATTATATGTTATAGCTCATAATTCGAGATATTTTAAAAAGCTTTTAAAGTGTTTGTTTAACAACATAAGTCTGACCTGAAAATGTTACTTTATTAGCCTTTAATCATTTAATTTAAAAGGATAAGAACCTAAGTTGAAGATAAATGCCAAGATTTAAGTGGATTTATTTGGAAGGAGATGGTGTACAGCATCATGTAGAACTTTTTCATGGAAGAATGAAAGGGCATGTATTGATTAGTTGTAATGGTTCAATTTTGGTTACTGATTTTGATGTGAGGCAAAGTAAAAGCTATACATTTTTTATCAATGAAGAACTCTGTAAGATTCATATGAAACGGAAGGGACTCAAGTTTACCTACAACTTCGAGATTGATAAGAAAGCGAATACTCCTCTGAATCAATTAAGGCGTAAACGCCAAAATAGGTATAATGTTTATTTGGGTTTGATTTTACTCGGTTTTGTCGTTATCTGTTCTATAGTTGTAAGATTTAATAGAAAGGTACATATCGAACGAACCGGCGTAGATCCCTGGCTTGCGTATTCAGAACCAAAACCTGAATATGAAGAATTAGTACATTATGGTAGAATACATCGGTCTTCAAATTACGAACACTCGATTGCCATTTCCTTTGGTTCTCATTCTTATTCTAAAAATTTGGATGGTTTTATTGCAATAAATGGTTGGCCTTTCGAAGCTGGACAAGAATATGCAGCGCGATTACGGAATGGAGATCTAATTGTTGATTGGCATAAACCTTCCGATAAAACCTTAAATGAATTTAGAAGTAGGGCATTTGAGCAATTGGATTATGAGGGTTTGAAACTAAAGGGATATACGAATAAAGACTGTGTGGATTCAATGATCGCAAATTATACAACTGCTTATGGTTTAGCTTCATTTATGTTTTCAGATATTGAAAAAGATGTTAACGAATACGCAAACAATGAATCCTATATAGCACTTTTACTTTCAGATCAAATGAAGGAGACCTACAATCAGATCTGTGAAGATTCTTTGTATTAGTTCTATAAATTATTGTAGAGGATAATTTGTAATTTTACAAGATCAATTTTGTTTTACCGGCTAAATCAATTTTTGTGGAAGGATTATTAAGACATATTGAAAGTTTGATTTTTGTTGCTGATCAACCTATCAGTGTTGGAGAGATTCAGGAGTGCCTGGAGTCTGTTTTTGAAGTAAAATTGAAGCAAGAAGATTTGATTATTGACATCAACTTGTTAATCAATAAATATGCAGACGACAATTACTCCATGGAAATCATCGAGATTGCTGGTGGATATCAGTTTTTAACTAAAGGCGCTTTTCATAATACGATTGGTACCTTTCTAAAAAATAGAACCAATCGAAGATTGTCAAGATCTGCATTGGAAACGCTTTCAATAGTGGCCTATAAACAACCGGTTTCAAAATCTGATATGGAACGTATAAGAGGAGTGAGCTGTGACTACGCTATCCAAAAACTATTGGCCAAAGAACTTGTTGCTATAGTTGGTCGTAGCGATGGTCCTGGAAGACCTTTGCTTTACGGAACCAGTGAAAAGTTTATGGATTACTTCGGGATAAAGGCTATGGGTGACCTTCCAAAGCCCAAGGAATTCAAAGCACCGGAAAATACAATTGGTGACATAGAGGCTATTGAGGACAGTTCATCAGAGCTTCCTATGGAGTCTACGGATTCTAATGTAAATAATGTAGAAGAAACAGATAATAATGAGTGAGGATAAACCTTTAGTGAACAGAGTAGCAAATTCAGGAATCATTACATTGGATTTGGAGAAATGGTATCCAAGTCAGGCATTTGTGCATATAGATATTAAAGACTATTTATTTAAGGGACTTATCCTTAAAGAAAAAGACTTTAGAGAGGCCTTAAAAGAGATAAACTGGGAAGAACATCGTGATAAGATTATTCTGGTTTATTGTTCAGCTGATGCTATTGTACCTTCTTGGGCGTATATGCTAATTGCAAGTTATGCAGCTGGAATAGCAGCTGATGTTGTTCAGGCAGATGAGCAGGGATACTTGAATCTTTATTACAGAGAGCGAATTGCTGAACTTGTATCCGAAGATTATGAAGACAAGCGTGTAGTGGTTAAAGGCTGTGCAAATAAGGAGATACCTGTTGGTGCATACCTTGAGTTAACCAAAATGTTGAAGCCTCGAGTTAAAAGTTTAATGTTTGGGGAGCCTTGTTCTACGGTCCCTGTCTATAAAAAACCCAAATAAGTATTATATGAAGTTGAGTTTGAAAACAGGTATAGTCTTATTAGCACTTCCCTCAGTGTTGGGTCTAATTCTTCTGTTTCAAAGCTTTGATAGTGATCATCCACAAAAGGATACTATAGCTTTTTCCAATGTGTCCTTTGACCCATCCAAGGAATATATATTGGCGGGTGAGTCTTTCAATGTGAATCATTTTGATGTACGGGAACGCCTGGAGCGTGAAATTATCATAAATGCGCATTGGGAATCTTCTACTATTATAAATCTGAAGCGTTCTGCTCGATACTTTCCAGTTATTGAACGTATTCTTGAACAGAATGATGTTCCTACCGATTTCAAATATCTTGCTGTAGCAGAAAGTAATCTGGAGATAAAAGCATCGCCAGCAGGAGCTAGAGGTATTTGGCAGTTTATGAAAGAGACAGGTAGGGAGTTTGGTTTAGAGATTACAGAACAGGTGGATGAGCGATTGCATCTAGAGAAATCTACTGAGGCCTTTTGTAAGAAGATCAAAAAGGATAAGCAAAAGTTTGGTAATTGGATGACGACGATGGCTGCCTATAATATGGGCAGAGGAGGGATGATCAAGGCAATAGACCGACAAGGAAGTTCGAATTTCTTTGAAATGAATTTAAATGATGAGACAATGCGTTATCCTTTTAGGGTGATGGCTATAAAAGAGATATTTGAGCATGCAGCGGACTATGGCTTTATTATAGAGCAGCAGTCTAGATATGCTCCATTTGATCGAAAGACTAAAACAGTTGAGGTTTCTGAAAATATTAATCACTTGTCTGAATTTGCAGCAAAATATGATATGACCTACAGGGAATTAAAGATTTTAAATCCATGGCTGAGAGATCATAAACTAATTGTGAAACCAGGTAATACGTATTTACTAAAGGTCTTTAAATAAAAAAAGCATCCCGTTTTGGGATGCTTTTTTTATTTATTGAATGGCCTCAAATTGTCTGAGTCCACATTCTAAAAACTCTCTGTACGCATCTACATCTTCATCATATGCAGTTGGCTGATTTAATACTTTGAAGCTTCCGTCTTCCATAGGTGCTACAAGCACATAATAAGGCTGTGAGTTTGTTCCGAAATGGATAGCCTGGAAATCTGCCCATTTATTACCCACGTTTCTCATTTTCTTTCCAGAAAGCTTAGAAATGTATGGTTCCTCTAGTTCTTTTCTTTCATCTACATAAAGTGAAACCAGTACATACTCATCTCTAATCAATGGAAGTATTTCGTCTTCTCCCCAAACCTTATCTTCCATTTTACGACAGTTCACACAACCGTGTCCTGTAAAGTCAATAAAGATAGGTTTGTTTTGCTTTCTAGCAACTTCTTGTGCCTCTGCAAAGTCTTTGTAGCATTCAAGATTCAAAGGACAATGCTTAGGGAAAATATAGGAATGACCTGCTGGTGGTGCAAGACCACTTAAAAGATCAGGTGTATCAAAAGTTTCTGATTTTTTATCAATACTGAATCCCATTAGGATGTAAACAGTCACAACCATGAAGATACCAATGAAAGCTCTTCTTGTATTGGAGAATTTTCTGATTGGTGAATCGTGTGGGAATTTGATCTTTCCGAAAAGGTAGATCACGATACATAATGCACAGATAAACCAAATCGCAAGGAACAATTCGTATGGCATGATTTTCCAACCCATAGTAAGGTCGGCAACACTAATGAATTTCATTGCAAGCGCAATCTCAACAAAACCTAGTACAACTTTTACAGAAGACATCCATCCACCAGCTGTAGGTAATGAATTTAACCAAGATGGGAATGCTGCAAATAATGCGAAAGGTAATGCAAGTGCTGTAGAGAATCCAAGCATACCCATTAATGGACCTACTGGAATACGTCCCAGAATTACAGGACCTGAACCAGTTGCCGTTTCTACAAGTAGTGTTCCAATTACTGGACCAGTACAAGAGAAGGATACTAGAGCAAGTGTAAAGGCCATGAAGAATATACCCAAAACACCACCTTTGTCTGCCTGTGCATCAGCCTTTGTTCCCCATGATGATGGAAGTGTGATTTCGAAGTATCCAAAGAATGAAATAGCAAATACAATAAATAGAGCTGCAAAGAATAGATTAAACCAAACGTTAGTTGACATCAGGTTTAGTGTATCTGCTCCGAAAGCCATTGTAAATGCAAGACCCAAGAATACATAGATCACGATAATAGAAAGACCATAGATGATTGCATTTTTGATTCCTTTTGCTTTTGTAGGGCTTTTCTTAGTGAAAAATCCAACAGTAATAGGAATCATTGGGAACACACATGGTGTCAATAACGCAATTAATCCTCCACCCATTCCGGCAAGGAAGATTAATAAAAGACTTTTGCTGCTTTCTTTTTGTTCTCTATCCGAGTCACAAGTAAAATCCTCATCCGAGTGGTCGAATTTGTAATCTACTGGTGTTCCAGTAAGGTCTAAACCATCTGTATCTGCTACTACTTCCTCTTCTTCCGCAAAGGTGTAATTACCTTTACTTAAATCGAAGCTAATCTCGACAGAAGTTGGATTCAAACACATTTTATCATTACAAGAAACATATTCTATGTAGAAAGGAATAACTGCATTTGCATCAGATGATTTAACGGTCTGCGTGAATATTGCAGTCTTTTTGAATTTGATAAGATCCATTTTGAAGACCTGATCATACATAGTCTTTACATTTCCGCCTTCTTCAACCTGACCAACAAGTTCAACACCTACAGGTGCAGTTATTTCAAAATAGGTAGATAATGGACCGCCTTCAGGGATCGTTTGAGAGTACATGTACCAGCCCTCATCGATCTCTGTGCTAGATATTAATTCAAATGTATTATCGTCGATTTTTTTTTGCTCAAAGAACCACTTTACTGGCTTTACGAATCCTGATGGAGCTTGTTCTTCAGTTGCTGAAACCTCCTCTGTCTTTTCTTCTTCTTCGGGAGCATTTTCTATAGCTGCTTCCTCTGGAGTATTTGCTGACTGTGCTTTCCCAAGGGTAAGGTCAAAAGAAAAATCTTCATCTGTTGGAGGAAGGCATTTTTCGTCATCACAAGTCATATATGTAAAGTACCCTGTAAGGCTTGTATTTGCAATAATTTTTACTTTTTGCTTAAAGGTTACTTTGTTTGCGTACTTAGTGACTTCCATTTCAAACATGGAATCGAAGCCTGATTTAGCTTTTCCTATCTCTTCTGCAGTTTTTGCAACTTTAGCATTCTCGTTATCGTCATAGAAGAATGATGTTGGAATTGGACCTCCATCTTCAAGATATTGTGAGTATACATACCAACCTTCGTCAATGTCTGCTTCATAAATTAGCATGAATTCATTTTCAGAAAGTCTTTCCTGACTCAATGTCCAGCTTACTGGTGTTTCAATCTGGCCTATGGCAATACTACTGATAAGGGTTAATAGGAATAGGCTTAAAATTCTCATCACATAAATGGTTTAAAGTACCTGTTAGGTTGAATTTCGTTTATAACAAAATTATTTGATTAAGCACGTGCAACTTATGAGTAAAAGCACTAATAATCTTGTTTTTAGATTGCTTTAAATAATAATTAACAGAAATCCTTATGTTTTAAGGTTACTATAATTTGTCTAATAAAAGGAACTCGCTAATACCTTTTTGGGCAGGGCAAATTTATTTAAAAATAGGGAGTATTGTAGTTTATAAAGAAGATAATTTTGCTAAAAAATTGAAATAAGAGATCTTTCTAATTTAGGCCAAAGATTGCAAGTATGAATTCAACTCGTAGGCAAAGTATATTAATTACTAGAAGTAATGTGATTAGTTCTGCCCATTTAAGGTTGGCATTTTGCGCCAATATAGAGCTAAATACAGCCATTGGTATGGCAAGAAGGATAATTAAGTTCACCGAAGTGAATCCCTCGAAAAGAAATAAAAATAGACCAAAGACAAAAAAGAAAAAGAGCGAGGATATCTTTCTTTGAACAACCATCGATCTTTTAATCAGGTAGTTTCTGAAATTAAACAGTAGAATAATTGCTGCTGTGAGAATCATTATTAATCCTATTATCTCTTTTTGAGGTATAGTTGAAAGTTTTGTGATATAGAAAGGTTCGAAGAATGAACTATTGAAAAAGGATGTTAGGTTTCCTTTGAAAAACATCCATGTACCTAGAAGGTAATAAGGCAAAAAGGTTGCTATAATTAGAAGTATGCGTTCACCCAGTTTGAATGATCTTAATTGTAGAATACCTATGTAGGCCCATATAAATAGAAGAATTAATACAGGATTGAATAATGAACCTATACCGATAAAAAATCCAGCATTAATGATATTTCCAAATGCTTTGTGTTTTTTGTAGCTATCCAATACCTGATCTATACTTCCAATTATGAAAAAGTTTGCTAATAGACTGCCGTTAATGACTAGTGGCTGAGGAATAAATGCAAGAAATATAACAAAGAATAAGCCTACCAAGAGATTGGTAGATTTTTGCAATTGATGCTTATTCGAAATGACAATCAGCATGATGAGCTGAACGAAAATCAATAGAGCAGAGAAAATATACTGATATAGTATATGAAGACTGTAATAAGGCGCTAGTATTAATGATGATAGACTACTGCCCTGAGGAACTTCCTGAATAATTTCTGTACCCTGATAATAATCAATCCCTGCCAAACATAGTAGGATAGGTATAAAAAGTATCGAAATGATAATTTTATTGGAACTGAATAATTTTATCATAATTGGAATGTAGTCATTTACTAATCAAATATAATTATTTAAAAATTAGATGAAACCAATTCGCTTTATTGTTTACTTTTTTTGATGAAATTGATGGTTTCGTTAACTAAAAGTGTCGCTGCTTCAGTCAATGAATCTTGTTTGTAAGGATGTTTCAGGTTGAATACATGATCACATTGCTCAATCAGCAGGAGAGCTGTATTTTCCGGTCTGTAAGACTTGATGGTTTCTGCAGCAGTATGCGGAATAGCAAGGTCTTCTTTGCCATGACAAAGTAACACAGGTCCTTTGAATTTTGTAAAATTTGACCGTAGTGTAAATAAGTCTTTATTTACTTGAAAGTCTTCGTAAAATTGAAATTTAAGCGGCATGTTTTGTTTGATTCTACCATTATATACCTCATACTTTCCTGCTGCTTTCCAATCTTCTATAAACGCTGAATCTTTCCATGCATAGTCCAAGCTATCTACAGAGGCCCAGCCTGTAATTGTTTGGACTGAGCGTAAGTTATGTCCTACAGTTAATACAAGTCCACCACCACGGCTATGACCAATTAGATGCAATCGTTCATGGTTCAGTTCATGTTGATCAATGGCGTCAGTTGATCTAAGTTGCTTGATGCAGGATTGAAGATCTGCCCATTCCTTTGAGAAGTTATTTTCGGAAAAAGTTTTCATATCCGAAAGGTCTTCTGGTGCATTAATGCTAGTTCCATTATGGCTGAAATTAAATTTTACGAAAACAAAGCCTGCTAATGCAAAATGCTCTGCAATCAGGTGCCATGCCCCCCAATCCTTGAATCCTTTAAATCCATGGCAAAAGACTACCAGATCCTTTTTTTCTCCATTTGGTGTAAGGTAAACGTCCATTAGAAATTTATTTTTCGCGGACTCATTAACTAATATATTTTGTATGCGTTGAATTACAGGGACCATTAGTATTAAATTTCGCTTTTCTTGTATCTTGTGTGAGATTTGCAGAAAAGGTGAGTAAGGATTTTATTAAACTAATTTATGTCATATTCTCTTAAGCGCATAAGAAAACCTATCGAAGAGGATTTAAAAGTCTTTGAATCCTATTTTAGGGACAATATGAAAAGTAGCAGCAATGTTCCTTTGCTTGATCGAATCATGTATTATATCGTCAAAAGGAAAGGTAAACAAGTAAGACCTATCGTGGTATTCTTGTCTGCAAGCGTGATTAAGGGAACAAATGATTCGACCTTCATTGCAGCTTCCTTAGTTGAGCTTTTACATACAGCTACACTAGTTCATGACGATGTGGTGGATGATGCAAATTATCGCAGAGGCTTCTTTTCTATCAAGGCTTTATGGAAGAATAAAATTGCTGTTTTAGTTGGGGATTATTTGCTTTCTCAAGGCTTATTATTGGCTATAAAAAATAAAGAATTCAAGATTCTTGAGATTGTGTCCAATGCGGTAAAAGAAATTAGTGAAGGCGAATTGCTTCAATTGGAAAAGGCAAGGAAGTTGGATATAGAGGAAGATGTTTATTACAAAATTATCAAAGGGAAAACTGCATCATTGATTGCCGCGGCTTGTGCAGCTGGAGCGGCATCTGCGACGGACGATGAAGAGACGATAGAAAAGATGCGTTTATTTGGAGAGAAGATTGGTATCTCTTTCCAAATTAGGGATGATCTGTTTGATTACGGTACAGATGATGTTGGTAAACCTTTGGGGATCGATATTAAGGAAAAGAAAATGACCTTGCCTTTGATCTATGCGCTGAGTCAGGCAGATAAACGCACTCAATCCAAGATTGTCCGATTGGTAAAACGTAATAATGGGGATAAGAAAAAGATTAATCAGGTAATAGATTTTGTAATTGAAAGTGGAGGCCTTGAATATGCAGAATCAGCTATGTTGAAATTCAGAGCAGAGGCTTTTGAAATTCTAGATGAATTTCAGGATTCAGAATCAAAAGAAGCTTTGATTGAATTGGTGAATTACATTGTGGAAAGAAAGAAATAAAAATGGAGGCTCTAAAGCCTCCCTTTTTATTTATCATCTTGCTCTTCAGTTTCATCACCTTTGAGCTTATCTATTGTATCTTCTATTTCTGATTTTACTTTTTCAGCTAGATCTTTGGCCTTATTAATCGCTTTTTCTGCTAGATCTTCAACGGCGTCTTCCAACTTATCTTTCTTTTCTTCCGCCTTCTCTGCCAGTTCTTCCAACTTATCCTCTACCTTATCCACAAGGTCCTCCAATTTATCCTCTACCTTTTCTGCGGCTTCCTTTAGTTTTTCAGCACCATCCTTAATGGTGTCAGCAAGTTTTTGAAGCTTTGGATCGTCACTTTTATCTTCAATCTGATTAGCAATTCGCTCCTTGATTTCTTCTTTTGCTTTGTTAACTTTTGCCTCTTCCGCTTTCTTTTGTTCTTGACTTTCTAAGAATGTTTTTTTCTTTTCAAGATCTACTCGCGTCTTATTCATTTCAGCAAGCTTCTCAGACTTTGAACGGATACGCTCATCAATCATTGCAATTTTTGCAATATTGATCTGCGCTTCAAGCTGATTAACAAAGTTTTTATTTCTATTATTTTGATATTCAAGGTCAGATTTATCTCTGTTAATGGAGTTCTCCATTTTTTTGATGGCTTCGATCAAGCCCTTGTATCTTTTTTCTAATCGGTCAAGTGCAGATGCACCACCTGCTTGACCTGAAGAACCAAATTTTTTCTCTTTAACATCTTTAAAGGTTTTATCTATACGTTCCCAAACTTTAGATCTGTCCTCTTTATTTAACTTGAGGTTTTTCAATTTTTGCTGAATCTTTTTCAATTCATCAAAAACGGCCTGAAGTCTTTTAGCCTCTTTTATCTTATCGTCAATTAGATCGAGTTCGCCATAAATATTCTGCTTGTTTTTGCCCGACTCCAAATTGAATTCTTTATCCATTTTGGTTCTGAGTTCTTTCTGTTTTGAAAAAAGCTCATTGGTTACTTCTTTAAGCAGGTTACCATGTTCTCTAAATAGATTTTTTTCTCTCAGTTGATCCTGAACTTTAGACCAGAAACTCTTAAGATTTTCCCAAATGCCTTTATCAAACTGATCTGTTCGATCTATACGATCTTTTAATTCATCCAACTCACTTTTATACGATTGATAGAGCTTTGCGGAAAGTACAATGAAATTCCATTCATTGACTTTTACTGCGATGTCACTTTCTTTTTCTGGGGTAAGCCCTTCTGGAATGATCGTGTCAACTTTTAGTTCTGTCTCTTTAATCTCGTGTGCTGGTAGCTCAATTTCCTCATGGTTTTTCCATTTGGAATTAAGTTCTTCAATTAAATTATCTGTAATGTCTTCATCCTTGAACTGCATGCACTTAACCATGTTTGTTTCAGGGATAAGTTCTAAAGCAAGTAGAAATTTCTCGTCATTTGCATTCTTACACCACGATGTAATTCTAGTTTTCATAGGTGGCTGTTTCTGTTCTGTAAAGTATAAAATCTAAATTTCTGTGTAATCTTGAATTTTTATATCAAGTATAAACCAAAGTTAAAAATTATTTATTGAATATGTTTAAATTAATTAAAAAGCTGAAATCGCCTTAAAACAAATTATTTTCAATAAGATATGCGGCTATCTGAACGGCATTCGTAGCTGCTCCTTTCCTAAGATTATCAGATACTATCCACATATTTAATCCGTTTTCTATAGAATGATCTCTTCGAATTCTACCTACAAAAACTTCATCCTTATCCTTAGCCATTAAAGGCATAGGGTATTCGTTGTTTGCTGGATCATCCTGAACGATTACACCTTCTGCTTCCGACAATAGTGTTTTAACTTCTTTAACCTCAAATGGCTTTTTGAATTCTAGATTTACGGACTCGGAGTGTCCTCCAAAAACTGGAACGCGCACTGCTGTTGATGTAATCGCTATGTCCTGATCATTCAAGATCTTTCTAGTTTCATTAACTATTTTCATCTCCTCTTTAGTATAATCATTATCTAGAAATACATCGCAATGCGGTATGCAATTGGCGAATATCGGAAAATGATAGGCCATCTCTTCATCTTTAGGCTGCTGTCCAGCTTTTTCAGCTTCATACTGCTTTACAGCTTTTGCGCCAGTACCGGTAAACGACTGATAGGTGGAAACGATCAAACGCTTGATTTCGAATGAGCGATGCAAAGGAGCAATGGATAGCACGAGCTGAATCGTCGAACAGTTTGGATTTGCGATGATCTTGTCTGCTTTTGTAAGCGTGTTTGCATTTATTTCTGGCACTACTAATGGAATATTAGGCTCCATTCTCCAGGCAGATGAATTATCAACTACGGTGCAACCGACATCTGCAAATTTGGGAGCCCATTCTTTGGATACAGATCCTCCGGCAGAGAATATAGCAATATTGGGCTTCATTGTAACTGCTGTTTCGATATCAGTTATGGTGTATGGCTTCCCTTTAAAGGTGATGGATTTGCCTACTGATCTTGAAGAGGCAACAGGAATTAATTCAGTGATTGGAAGATTAGCTTTTTCCAAGACTTTAAACATTTCACTACCTACAAGTCCAGTGGCTCCGACGACTGCAATTTTCATATTGTCTTTTTACGATTAACTATTAATCTACAAAATAAATGAAATGAGTAAGAAGTTTGCACATATTTTATTGATTTGCACGTGCTATTTGACAAAAATAAATGCTCAAATAGATATTGGATTCCATCCGTATGTTTGGCCTGACAGTTTATGGTCAGGTGATGTACAAAAATTTGGGGTGTTTAGTGAGCAATTACAATTGAAGGACCTGGATCCTCAAGGTGGGAATAACACTAAGATTCACCTTGATGCTCCAACAGATTTCGATACAATTACCCATTGGTTTTTTGATTGGAAAATGGATTTTTCTCCATCTGCTTCAAATTATTCTAAGATCTGGCTGTGTAGCAATGTTTCTTTCGATCAAATTGACGAGGGTTATTATTTAAGAATGGGTGGATATTCTGGAGATTCAGATGCGCTGAAGTTGGTTTACTTTGATGGAGATACTGATTTTGAATTAGGAAGCAGTCTTGCAGGGTATATGCATGGTGATCAAGTGCATCGGGAATTTAAAATTGAGCGAAGTATGGAAGGAGAGTGGCTTGTTTATGCGAGAGAAGCAGCTGTAGGAGATTTTCAGCTTTTATTTGAAGCCTTTCATAAAGTTGAAAAGATATTTGAATTTGTTTCTATTGAGTGTATTTATACGGTAAGTAGAAATGAACATTTCTTTTTGGACTCTATGTATCTGAATCCGCTTTATGAAGATACTAAGCCACCAGAACTAATTGATTGGAGTTTTGCTTCTGATCAACGCTTGATTTTGGATTTTGATGAGGCCATTTCAGAATCAGACCCATTGTTTAGACTTGATGATCAGGATTATGAACCTGATTATACTTTAGATCAAAAGCAATTGACCATTTACACAGAGGGTGTGCTTGCTGATGGGCAATTTTTTAAACTTGAAATAGAAGGTATAAAGGATCTTAAAAGTAATATATCGCAAACTTTGAGTTTAGAGTCCTTTTTTAAATATATAGGTAATATCCAAGTTGGCGATATACTAATTAGTGAGGTTTTTTTTGAACCATCTTCAAATGAAAATCCTTTAGCTCCGGATTGGGAGTTTATTGAGCTGTACAATCGGTCTCCGTATACATTAGATCTGAGCAGTTTGTACCTTGAATATAATGGCAATACTATTGATTTAAATCTATCCTTAGTAGATCCAAATACATTTGTGGTATTGTGTTCTTCGGAAGAGGCAAATGCACATTCAAATTTCTATTTCGTAGATAACTTTCCTTCCTTGATAAATTCAGGTGCTCAATTAGATGTTTATCAGGAAGGAGGTGTTTTAATTGATCGAATTTATTTTGGACCATCATTATATGGCGATGAAGATCGAGACCATGGAGGGTATTCTTTAGAACGAATTAATTTGGATAACCTCTGTTTATCTGACAAAAACTGGGTAGCTTGTCAATCTACCCTTGGAGTATCTCCGGGTAATGAAAATTCAGTTAAGGATAGCTTGTATTTTCCAGATCCTATCATGGAGGTATTAGCTGTGGAGGAGGAAGGACATACTATTATTCTTCAATCCAGTCATCTACTTAGTGACCATTTGGATGCTCAATCAATACGAATTGATCCAGGTCTAAGTATATCCTCTGCTTTAACCTTTTTTGAACAATCAGATAAGCTGGAACTTCATTTAGATGATCCTATGATTGGGGGTGTTGAATATGAGTTGATTTTGGATGAAGGATTAAGCTTGTGCGATGGTGTGACTTTTAATGTTGATGCCCCTCTAATAGTTGGGATAGGCATACGACCTAAATCAGGAGATTTGATTTTTAATGAGCTTATGTCTGATCCCTTAGCAGGGTGCACACCTTTTATTGAGTTAGCTAATGTTTCGGACTCTTTAATCGATGGGAGTGATTTATTTATTGAATTCAATTCAAGCACGCAGGAATTCGTATTTCAGATACCAACAAGTATGATTTCAAGGCAAAGCTATCCAGTCATAATAAGGGATAGTGTAGAGGTGAATAGTTGCTATGAGCATTTAGATCTTACATATGGTCTGACTACAGATTTGTTTAAAGCTATAAATAAAGACTCGTTTGAATTATTCCTATACCATTTGGATAGTGATTATTCGATAAATCAATTGGACCATTTAGCATATAATGTAAATGATAGGGGAGATGCTATTCAGGCAAGAGGGAAGAGTTATGAGCGTTTAGCGAATGGAGAATGGCTGACTGCTCCTGCACCAAATTACAGTAGCCCAACACAGGCCAATCAGTCTTTATCTTCAAATAATTTAGAGCATAACCAACCTTTTATACTCGATAATCCTCTTTTATCGAGAAGAAGTCCATTTTTTAATCTGAGATATCGTTTGGATACAAAGGTGTCCAACTATGACATTATAATAGCTGCAGCGGGAATTCCCTCGTATTACAAGATCGAGTCTGATATAACTTTATCGGGTTCAGGAAGTATACTTTTGGAATCAATTCCCTGGGACTATTTGAAGAATGGAGTCTACTTTATGATAATAAAAGAGCTTTCTAGCCAGTCAATCAATAAACGCTGGCTTATTCCGTTCTTTGTTTATCTTTAAGTATGCAATTTTTAAAGGAAAGAATAAGAAGCTTTGGTCATGCATTCAGGGGCGTAAGACTTTTTTTTAAATCTGGGCCCCACGCTAAGATTCATGGAGTTGCCAGTGTTTTGGTTTTGATTGCAGGGCTATATTTCAGGGTCTCGGCGCTGGAATGGTCTTTGTTGATCATTGCTATAGTGCTGGTGTTAGCAGCTGAAGCTGTGAACACAGCTTTGGAGGAGCTTTCAGATATCGTACAACCAGATTTTGATAAAAGAATAGGTCAAATCAAAGATATTTCTGCTGCTGCTGTATTATTTTTAGCCTTTGGTTCGTTGATTATTGGTGGATTTGTATTTTTGCCAAGGATTCTTGCCTTGTTTTAGGTTTGGAGCCAATGAAATACCATAATATTTATTTAATAAAGTGCAGCAAATGCTGCGTAGAACAAAAAAAACGAAAAATGAAGAGATTAGGATTAATTGCTGTTGCTTTATTCACAGTGGTTGCATTCACAAGCTCTGTAAATGCTCAGAAGATTGGATATACTAATTCTGCTGCTATTCTTCAGGCAATGCCTGAGTTTAAATCTGCAGAAACAACAGTTGCGACATATAAATCTCAATTGCAATCAAAATTAGAGAAGGCTGCTTCAGATTGGCAGGCTAAAGTTCAGAAGTTCCAGCAGGATTACCAAAGCGGTATTCTTACTCCAGTGCAAGCACAGGAGAAGGAAGCAGCTTTAGGAACTGAGCAGCAGGAGATTGCTCAAATGGAGCAGCAATTGTCTATTCAATTGAATCAAAAAGAAACTGAAGTACTTGAGCCAATCCTTATAAAACTTCAGGATGCAATCGAAGCAGTAGGTAAAGAAAATGGATATGATTATATCCTAAATGCGGACAATTTCTCAGGTGGTGTAATTCTATACAAGAAGCCAGGAGATGATGTTACTGCATTAGTTAAGGCTAAACTTGGAATGTAATATTCCACAACAAGTATAAAAAAAGTCAAGCTCATTGAGCTTGACTTTTTTTTATTTGGAAACTGCTACGTTAAGTTCTCCTTTTTCAATAGATCGTGATATTACGATCTTTTGAACTTCTGAAGTCCCTTCATAGATCTGTGTGATCTTAGCATCTCTCATTAGTCTTTCAACATGGTATTCTTTTACGAATCCATATCCACCGTGAATCTGAACAGCTTCAACACTATGGTGCATTGCTTTCTCAGCAGCAAATAGTTTTGCTTGAGAACTTGCAAGATCATAGTTCATTCCTTGGTCTTTCAACCAAGCCGCACGATAAACCAACATCTTTGCAGCTTCATAATCAGTAGCCATGTCAGCTAATTTAAATCCGATTGCCTGGTGCTTTATGATTGCTTTACCAAAGGCTTCACGCTCTTTTGCATATGTAGAAGCAAGCTCATAAGATCCACCCAATATACCAAGTGCCTGAGCAGCGATACCGATACGTCCACCTGAAAGTGTCTTCATGGCAAACTTGAATCCGAATCCATCTTCTCCCAGTCTGTTTTCTTTTGGAACCTTTACATCATTATACATAATAGTATGCGTATCTGATGAGCGGATACCTAGTTTATCTTCTTTCGCTCCAACTACAACACCTGCTTGGTCTGCTTCAACGATTAATACATTGATTCCTCTGTGTCCCAGTTCTGGATTTGTTTGTGCAATAACAAGGTGTAGGCTAGATGAACCACCATTAGTGATCCAGTTTTTAGTACCATTTAATAAATAATGGTCTCCCATATCTACAGCTGTAGTTCTTTGACTAGTAGCATCTGATCCTGCTTCAGGTTCTGAAAGGCAGAAAGAGCCAATCCATTCACCGGAAGTAAGTTTTGGAAGGTATTTTTGTTTTTGTTCTTCAGTACCGAAGGCTTCGATTCCCCAACAAACTAGAGAATTGTTAACGGACATAAGTACTGAACAAGAATTATCAATTTTTGAGATTTCTTCTATGGCAAGCACGTAAGACAGGGTGTCCATACCACTACCGCCATATTTAGGGTCTACCATCATTCCTAAGAAACCTAACTCACCCATCATTTTAACCTGTTCTGTGGGGAAAGTCATGTTCGTATCTCGATCAATAACTCCGGGTTTGAGTTCATTTTGAGCAAACTCTCTAGCTGCCTGTTGTACAGCTAAATGCTCTTCGCTAAGTTCAAAAAACATACTTTAATGTTTAAAAGAAATAATAATGGTTAGGCCAAAGGGCTTAAAATCAAGCGAATTTAAGAAAAGAATTGCAAATGAAGGGGATACAATGTAAAAGTATCATCATTTTGCCCAGATTATCTACTTTCTTTCATTTTTATATGAGGGGATAATCTTAGACACCAGACGGTTGCCACAAGTAATAAGGCAGCCATGATGATGTAAGTATAACTGAAGTTTTCAGCTTCTAAAAAGAACGGTAAAGCGAAAAGGCCTATGAATACAGATCGAATAATCAGATTGGACAAAAAGAAAACGGCGTTTACTCGGCCATAATATTGGTTAGGAACATTTTCAAATAAAAATCCTACACGAAGTATTCTTACACCGGCATTAGAGATCCCCAAAAAGAGCATACTAATGAACAATAAAGTCACAGACTGGAAGAAATGCTGTGAAAAATAGAATGCTCCTGTTATAAAGGTGAGTATAGCAATGTTCTGGGCTGTTTTTCTACTCCTGAAGATATAGCGAATAAATAAGCCTGATAACAAGGCACCAATGGAATAGAACATCTCGGCTGTTGCATAAATATCTCCTTCCAGATTTAAATGCAGCGAAACATAACTTGCACACAGATAGAAGGAAACCAGCATGACCGTTGCAAATAAGAGATAGGAAGCTATCCCAAATTGAAGAATCTTTTTATTCGTCATCAACCAATTCCATCCCGAGATTATTCTTTCTCTTAGTTTCATGACCTCTTTGCTTCGAATAGTCAGTGGGGTGAATTGTATGAGTGAAATTAAAGAAAATGCAATAACATAGGTGATGCCATCCATTAGAAATATCTGTTGAATGGACCAGCTTTCTATTTCTATTGGACTTACTATAGGCAGACCTAAAAATGAATCTTGCCCTTTTTCAACACCTGAGAGTAATAAGGCAGCAGTTGCTCCTGCGAGAGCTGATGCAAGCTGACCAAATACTTCTAAATAGGAGCTGATCTTTCCATGATATTTTTTCTCCGTGATCTCTTGCATGAAGGCATAGAGATTGGGATAATGAATATTATAGTTGAAGAAGGTAAACAGGAATACCAAAGCGATCATCCACCAATCCAGAAAGCCAGCCCATATTCCATACAAACCCATGCAAAGCGTGAACAACCCTGAGATTCCGGTAATTGCCTGGAAAATATGTTTTCTATTGTACTTATCAACAAGCGTTCCGCTATAGGGCACCCAAAACAGAGAGATGATCGTGGAGATACCATATACGATACCGAATCTCGTCATATCCTCTGTTTTGGAAAAATGCCAAGGTATAGCAATCATACTTATTCCCTGAGCAATTCCGGAAATAGTATTTGCTGTAAAAAGAAGTGCTATTGCTCTGAAGTTTTTCATCTAAAAAACATCAGTTGATTTACGGTTCTATCAGTGCAATTTCCTCCATCACAGATCGGAAGGCAACGAATTTATCTTTGAACTTCTCCGAATGTTCTTGCTGTAACTTTTGCGAGAACTTTGCTTGATAATTGTGCAGCTCTTTCATGGAGTTACAGCTATATTGGATGGAATAGGTAATCCCATCTTCAGTATCGAGGCTAAGCAATCTGGAGAACCTTGCCCATTTAAAGAAGCCTGTTGCAAGGACATCCGGGATATGGCTGGTCTTCATCCACTTTTCCCAGTCATTGGCCGCATCCGACAAGATTTTTATAGTAACGTTGTAAAATATCATTCTTATATTCTGGTGATTGATGCACCAAGTGCATTTAATCGGGTGTCAATATTTTGATATCCTCTGTCAATCTGATTAATATTCTTGATAATGGAAGTACCTTCTGCAGATAATGCTGCAATTAGTAAGGCTACTCCAGCACGGATATCCGGGGAAGTCATTTGGATTCCACGTAAAGGATATTTTCTGTCTAGTCCTATTACATTCGCACGGTGCGGATCACACAATATGATCTGTGCACCCATATCAATCAATTTATCTACAAAGAAGAGTCTGCTTTCAAACATTTTCTGGTGTATTAACACAGAACCTTTTGCTTGAGTTGCCATTACCAATAAAATACTCATTAGGTCAGGAGTGAAACCTGGCCAAGGAGAATCGTATACGGTAAGTATGGAACCATCAATAAATGTTTGGATTTCATAGTGATCCTGTGCAGGGATGTACAGATCATCTCCTTTTTCATTCAGTTGTATACCAAACTTTCTGAAGGTATCAGGGATGATGCCCAATTCAGGAATCTGACAATTCTTGATTGTTATATCAGAGGCTGTCATAGCCGCAAGCCCTATGAAAGAACCGATTTCAATCATATCAGGAAGTACAGTATGCTCCGTACCTTTTAGGCTATCTACTCCCTGAATGTAGAGTTTATTTGAACCAAGACCATCAATTTTAGCTCCCATACGTACTAACATCTTGCATATCTGTTGCAGGTATGGTTCACAAGCTGCGTTGTAGATGATGGTTTCTCCTTTTGCAAGAGCTGCAGCCATCACGACATTTGCAGTTCCTGTCACAGAGATCTCATCCATTAGAATATAGGTTCCTTTAAGTTGTTTGGTCTCGATGAAATATTGGTTATTGTCTTTATCGAAGTTGAAATCTCCACCTAGTTTTTTCAAACCTGCGAAGTGTGTATCAAGTCTTCTTCTTCCAATTTTATCTCCTCCGGGTTGAGGTAAATATGCTTTTCCAAATCTTGCCAAAAGAGGTCCGATTAGCATTACTGAACCTCTGATTTTTCTTGCATTGGTTGAGAATTCAGGAGAATTCAGGAAGTCCATATCGATACTGTCTGCCTTGAAGGTGATATCATTTGGGCTGTGCTTTTCTATTTTCACACCTAAACCCTTCAAAAGATCGATTAGTCTCTGGATATCAAGAATGTTCGGGATATTTTTGATTCTTACGGGTTCGGCAGTAAGTAATACTGCACATAGGATTTGAAGAGCCTCGTTTTTTGCTCCCTGAGGGATGAT
>OMKD01000031.1 GCA_900299495.1 Sphingobacteriales bacterium | reverse complement strand
TGGGACAAAGCCTTTAAGTCACCGTTTAAATGTGATGTTTACTTTTTTAGTAAGAAAACATTTACCAATCTAAAATGGGGGACAAGTAATCCAATTATTCTAAGAGATCCTGAATTTAAACAGGTTAGGGTAAAGGCTCATGGTGTATACTTCATAAAGATTGCTGATACGAAATTGTTCTTTAAAGAATTTGCAGGTACCAGAACAAAAGTAACTGTAACTGATGTGGAGACTGCCTTACGTGATGTAGTTGCACCCAAATTCGCTGAAGCACTTGGTGAAGCTAAAATATCTGTATTAGATCTTGTCTCAAATTATACAGAGCTGGGAGATAAGATTATTCCAATTATTCAGGAAGATTTGAGCCGATTTGGTATCGAGTTAGTGAAATTTCAGATTTCAAGTACTTCTTTACCAAAAGAAGTAGAGGAGTTTTATGATAAGATGACCAATATGAATATGGTCGATGACATGAATAAGTTCCAACAATTCCAAAGCGCTAATGCAATAGAAAAAGCAGCTGATAATCCAGGTGGTGCTGGCGAAGGTATTGGAATGGGTATGGGATTTGGTATGGCTCAAATGATGATGAACCAACAGAATCCTAATCAGCAACAGGGACAAAAAAAGGAATCTAAGGAAGAGATTATGAAGGCCCTGAAAGATCTTGGTGAACTGAAAACAGCAGGTATCCTTACTGAGGAAGAGTTCTCCGCCAAGAAAAAAGATCTTTTAAGCAGGCTTTAATCAATAATTTATGGAAGAAATCACTGGCATGGAAGGTCTAAATGAAACATTAGGGCTTCCATGTAAATCCTGTGGAAACCAACTGAAATACGACGCTGAGCTACAAAAATTAAAATGTGATTATTGTGGTTCAACAGAGGATATATCAAGATCTAAGGATGAAGTAATCGAAATAGATCTTAAAAAGGTGATCAATCAGGCTAGATTATATAGCCCGGAGAAAAATGCCCAAAAGGTTTTTGATTGTCAGCAATGTGGAGCGAAGTTTTCTGTGCAGGCTTCAGCAGTAAATGTCGATTGTGCGTTTTGTGGATCGAAAAACGTCAATGAAGAAGCTTTTGAGCATAATTATATCCAACCGAATGGTATCGCTCCATTTACAGTTACATTTGATCAGGCCCATGAGAAATTTAAAGTCTGGATAAAAAAGGGTTGGTTTCATCCAAATAAACTAAAGCAAATTGCACGCGCAGACCATATTCATGGTATTTATATTCCCTGCTGGACCTATGATGCGAACTCCTATTCAACCTGGAAAGGACAAGCTGGTTACTATTATTATGTAACCCAGACATATACCGAAAACGGTCAGACAAAAACTCGTCAAGTGAGAAAAGTCCGGTGGGTACCCAAATCTGGGGACTTTCACAACAGCTTTGATGACATCTTGGTGTCTGCATCTGGTGGATTGAAACAACCTTATATGAAGGGGCTTGAACCCTTCAAGTTACATGATGCAATAAACTTTAATTCAGAACTACTTGTAGGCTGGGAATCAGAAGTTTATAATATCGAGGTTGATCAGGGGTATCAGACCGCTAAGATAGAAATGGATATGCGGAATCGTACCAAAGCCTCGATTGCATTAGGTGGAGATACTCAACGATTCTTATCTGTAAATTCTAAATATTCGGATCAAACATTCAAATTATTGCTCTTACCTGTTTGGATGGCTTCTTACACCTTCAAGGGCAAAGAATATAGTTTTACAGTTAATGGGCAGACAGGTAAGGTTTATGGGAAAAAACCAATATCGGCAATGAAAATCATAATTCTAATCCTGATTATTGCAGCAATCGCATTTTCCATTTATTATCTGGATGAAAATAATATCATTCAACTCAATAAATAAGAATAGCAGGATTTTTTTATTAATTTAGCAGCCATTCATGTATAGGATTTTAAATATTTTTGTTTGCGATGATTCAGGTTTTTGTTACAGGTGGTACCTTCGATAAAGAATATAATTATTTATCTGGTGGATTGTATTTTAAAGAAACCCATTTGCCTAAGATGTTGACCCGGGGTCGGTCTACACTTGACGTAGATATCAGGACTTTAATGATGGTTGATAGTCTAGAGATGAATGACGAGGATCGTCAGATTATTGCGCATAATGTTCAACGTTCAGCTTCTACGAAGATTGTTATCACACATGGAACAGATCGAATGGTGGAGACTGCTAAATACCTTGCCGAATTAGATATTAAGGATAAAACCATCGTGCTAACAGGTGCAATGGTGCCTTATGCTTTTGGTACCTCTTCTGATGGGTTCTTCAATTTGGGTTCAGCGCTCGCTTTCGTACAGATTTTAGAACCTGGAGTTTATGTTTCTATGAATGGGAGACATTTCCAATGGGATAAGGTTCGTAAAAATCTTAAAACCGGATATTTCGAAGAGATTTAACTTATGGAACAATTACTTCCCTATATTTCAGACATATTATTACTCTTAGTTGGAGTTTTAGCTTATACCTTTTCTAAGTCTGTCTTTTGGATAAAGGATGCTGAAAAGAAGGAACGCTGGGAACAGTTCAGAAAGGACAATGGTCGTATCCTTCGCTTAGGTGGTTTACTATTGATGGCCATTAGTATTGTTAATCTTTTTATAGGTATTTCTTCAATAGTGTAGCCTGTTTCCCTTTCTTTGCTACTTGCTCTTATATGATAAGTTGGTTTTTTTATATACATTTATTGTAATATCATTAATCCAAATATATAGCTATAAATAAGACTCGCAAATGAAACGTTCTATCAGGTCACTGTCTATTTGTTTTTTTCTATTGGTACACCTCTTTTTCAGCTTTGAACTATCCGCTCAACAAGCTGATGGTTTCATAGGATTTAAAGAAATTAATACTGAAGCAGTTAATGAAATCCATCTAAGCACAAAGGATAATAATTGGAAGTATATGCTTGATTCTCTTCGGTTTAATGGAGATGAATTCTTAGCTATTGAATCCACTACAATAAATGGTGTTTCCTATACTAATTCCTCGATTAGCTATGTTCAGCAAGCAGAATTCAAAGCAGACCAAATTCAAAGATCCTTATGGTTAAATATAGACGGATCCAAGGTTCTGAAGTTGGCAAGAATTACTAAAGATCCGAGTTTAATCCGCGAAAAACTGGCTACAAAAATCTATAACCACTTTATGGTTGTTCCGCAGGTGGCTTATTCAAAAGTATTTGTGAATAAGGAATTTTATGGTTTTTTAATTATTCAGGAACAAGTTGATGCTGCCTTTGTAAAGCATTATTTTGGTAATCAGCATGCTTCCTTTGCCTTGAAGACAAAACCAGTTTATAGTGTGGGGCAACATGCAGATTGTATAAAAGAGAGTTATGGATCCTTACTTCATGAATCCAATAAAGAATGCCTTGATTTTCTTTTTTATGGAGCGGACAAATCAAATATTCACAAACTGAGTCAAGCTCTGAAGGATGACATATCTAATATCGAGCAAATTTTAGATGTAAATTCAGCATTATGGATGTTGGCCTTAAATGATGTTACTATGAATTTTAATTCATACAATGGATTTAAGAGTACCAATTACTATCTTGTTGAAGACCAGTTTGGTCGTATGAACTTTGTTCCTTTTGATTTTGAAATGGCCTTCGGTGCAAAGAAAAGAGTAAGTTCTAAATCGGATTTTACAATGGATCAGATGGCTACACTTCCTTTGGCCTATCATTTAGAAAATTCGAAGTATCCACTGGTTAGGAATTTATTAAGTAATGAATCTTATTTCAGAGCCTATATTTCAAATTGTCGAGCAATAATGAAGGCCTATTACGATGATGGGGTATATCTTGATCTTGC
>OMKD01000030.1 GCA_900299495.1 Sphingobacteriales bacterium | reverse complement strand
ACATTTAGAACAGCCATCATCATATCTGTTGTCCATCCACCACCATTGAAGCGAACATCAATTACGATACCTTCTTTACCATAACCAGAAGCCATCAATTCACGTTCAAAGTTTTCAAAACTTGGCCAGTTCATCCCTCTGATGTGAATATACCCTAACTTACCATCAGAATATTCCTCAGTTAAGGCTCTGCGCTCAGCAACCCATGCATCATAAAGAACCGTACTCAACGAAGATACCGGTGAAATCAACACCTCACGCATCTGACCATCCTTATCCTCAACCTCAAGTAATACTTTTGTATTTGCCAGACCTTGAAGATCTCTGTAGAAATTCTTAGAACCTGAAACAGACTTGCCATTTACAGAACGAATACGATCACCCATATTCAACTTAGACTCCTCACGGTCTGCAGGACTCCCTGGCACAACAGATGTCACCACATATCCAGAAGCATCACCTTCCAGTTCAGCACCAATAAGACCAGTACGCTCTCGCTGAGTTTCCTCAGGATTCGATCCATACATTCCCATGTGTGACGCATCCAGCTGACCAATCATTTCATTGAACTGAAGTCTGAATTCTTGTTGAGTTGAAGCAGCCAAAGCTCTTGGTCGGTATTTCTTTTTCAATGCTTCAAAATCTTGTCCATGGAACTGAGGATCATAAAATCCTGCCTCCAATGCTCTCCAAGCCTCATCAAATATCTGAGCACGCTCCTCGTACTTCAAGACATCCATTTTTGCAGTAAATGAAATCTTTTCGCCTTTAGAACCTTTGTCAGATTTGTAGATATTTCCTCTACTTAAATAGTAGTACTTATCAGAAGATGGGTCATAACTTAATCCATAAACTGAAGATTTATTCAACTCCTTAAGTTCACTACCATCCCATTTCACAGACATTAGCACAGATGTACCACCAGATCCGGCACGTCCACCACCATTTGTAGTAAATAAGAATGTTTCTCCATCTTTTGAAATAGTTAGATTTCGCTCATTACCAGCCATGCTGGTCACCTGAACTAGTCTGCGATAGATATTATCTAAATCAATATCAACAACAATGCTATCAGACTTTTTCTTGTTATCCTCCATCATCTCCCATTCAGATGAAGTACGTTCCCAATCCTCTTTTTTCAACCAGGCAAACCACAAATCAGAATCTCCATTATTTCGAATGGATTCAAAACCTAATTTAGATCCATCCGGACTCCATACCGGATTGGAGTCCGACCTTGGGTGCATAGAAACATTTATAGGATCAGAAGAACCATCAGCTTTATGAATATAAATTTCGTTATTGAAATCTAAGTCTGCTTTTGAATAAGCAAGCCACTTGCTATCCGGGCTCCAGCTAATACCTGAAGGAGTAGCCCAAGAGTCTAATAGTACGATTTCATTTTGTATACCTGTTGAATCTGAAATTTCAGCAACACTCATCTTTCCTCTACCATCTCTTAGAACAATCTTCGTTCTGTCTGGTGAAAGCAAAAACGATGCCATATCATTATCCGTATCTCTTAGCTTTTTGATGTTGATCTTATAGCTTTTCAACAGGCATGTTCTACTGGTATCTGTAGAATTAGCCATGTACAAATCATACTCACCAGAACGATCGGATATAAACAATAAGGTAGAATCATTTAACCATTCGGCTCCCTGATCTCTGAAGGGGCTGTTAGAGATATTCTTAGTGATTTTATTCTCTTTGCTGTTTTCGAAAACAAACACCTCTCCTCTTATAGTCGCAGCCATTTTCTTTCCATCCGGAGAGATTGCGTATTGCCCAAGTCCATTTCTTAAGGTCTTGTGTTCATAACTATCATATCTGCTATCTTTTGGAAGATTCAGATTAACAAGATTTCCTTTCCCACCTTTGGATAGCTCCATCATTCTTAGTTCATCAGCAAGCTCAATGATTGCGTACTTACCATTTGATGAGATATTGAAATGACGAATTCCATCTTCCTTGAATGCACTAATTTTCTTTTGTTCGCCAAAAGACCCAGCATTCATTTTAGCATGGTAAATGTTGTATTTACCGTTTCTAGCACTTAGGAAATATAATGAACCATCTGAAGCCCAGTTAGGTTGAATATCCTGCCCTTCATCACTTGTTACCTGAGTGTAGTTATTATTTTTAGTATCGTATACCCAAACATCGCGTTGAGCAGGACCTCTATAGGTTTCACGCTCTGTGCGACAAGACCCACGCTCAAAAGCAACATACCTTCCATCAGCTGAACAGGTAGGATTGAATCCAAGGGCATCCATCATTCGCTCAGGTGTTCCGTTTCCTGTTTTCAGTATCTGCACCTCTGGCTCACGTTCAACATGAACATTTAATCTTCGGGAATTAAACGCAATATTGCCATCATTATCGTAACGGCCATTATAATCTGACGTACTGTGATAGGTCAATCGATTTACGTTTCCGCTTTCTGAAATTTCAAAAAGATCATTATTCCCAAAACGATTTCCTACAAAAAGGATTTTTTTACCATCAGGACTAAACTGAGGATTAGACTCATAAGCTTCATGAACAGTCATTCTTCTTGCCTCAGAACCATCAGCATTTGCAGTCCAGATATCCCCTTGATAGGAAAATGCGATTTTTGAACCATCTGGAGAGATAGCGGGCGTTCTAACCCAATTTTTTTGCGCCATCAATCCTTCTGTTACAAACAAACAGATCAATGATGCAGATATTAACTTTAAGGTATGTTTCATAAATAAATGGTTAAGTTATTTCATTTTTTTTCTGAACGCTGCGTCGTGATTCACACGACCAGGATCAGGTCTTAATAAATACTCTTCACGTTTGTCCATAGCCTCCTGACCAATTGGATATCTCTTTCCAAATATGACCTTGTATGATTCCAAAGACATGGAATCATTGTGTATTATAGATTTACAGTATTGATGTAAATGTAATTCCTGTAACCAGAAAAACGGAATCAGCAGAATTACAAAGGAATATTTTGACCAATTTCTTGTAGATGTCCATTCGATAAATGAAGCAAGCGGGAATATCAGCAGAGCCATACTTTCCGTTAATGGGCGCATACTAAATCCTCCTCCATACCACCAACAGCCCCAAGAACTAACCACATAGATCTGAATACTTACATAAATAAGGATAGCCCAAAATCCATTGGGAAAATACTTTTTCATAAAAAACAATCCAGCAAATGCGAAGGCAGTTAATGGCGTGTAAATAAACAAACCTTTTCGAAATGAAAAAAACATTTTCCCCAACAAAGGATTTGCAAAGAAAAAACGCTCATTACCATAAGAATCCACCCAAAACGTTCCCAATACTTCTTTGTAGTATAGCAACTGAGGAAAGAAAACAATGATCATTACTAGTATAGCTAGAATTACATAGTTTTTATGCCCCCAGAAGCTATTCAATCTCATTTTCAGATCATCTATATTTTTTACTCCCCAAAGAACTGGAACAATGAAAACAATGGCATTTGGAATCCTAGTTAAGAGGACAAATCCAGCACAGACTCCCATCCCGATCAGGTATCGACCTTTATTTGACCTGAAATAATTTTCTGAACAGGAAATCAAACAACAAAAAATAAAAAATGAATAAGCATGAGACATTAGTGGCTCATGCGTTGTGTAAAAGATGAGATTTGTCCCTAATGCAATAACCGAAAGGCTAAAAAACACGGTCCAATCTGAAAAATATCGATTCAAAACACGCCGCAACAGCAGCAAGCCCAGAGAAACATAAAAAAGGATACTGATGAAAACTGCCCTTCGATAAGGCTTAGTAAATCCATTTTGATCATCACCATTAATCCCTGCAATAACATGACCACTTAGGAAGAATGGAATCTGAAGAATACTAACACCAACGGGATATTTATTAAAGTCTTTCCCTTCTACCTTTTTTAGGAATTGTGCTGACTTCATGCTGTGTTCATCAAAAAACTTGAAGGACCAATCCTGATTATAAATGAACATAGCTGGCAAGTAACTGTAATATCCAGCCTGATCATATTGAAAATAATGAATTCTACGTTCAACAGCTTTTTGATTGTCAACCATTTTAAAGGCAAACACGATAAAGAGCACCGGAACAAGTAGAGTAATTATTCTTTTTGGCATGGATATATTGATTTTACCAATTCAAAATTAAAAAACCTTTTAATTTCAACACCTTATTCCTCCTAAAATTAATGGGTCTGTTGTCATATAGTTAAGCTTCCACTAATGAATATCAAAGCTATTTGAATAATTTTGAATAAAATCTAACAATTCTTCATTATATTTAGATAGGCACAAAAAAAAGAACAAAACAATTAAATATTTTTCAAGTCTTAACCAAGATTCTTAATTTTACATTCTGAATATAAACTACATAATATATGTTAGTAAGTAAAAAACCTGTTAGTATCCACGGTAGACATGCATCTATTCTAGATACTGTAGGGAATACGCCACTTGTGCGTTTAAATAGAGTTTGTAAAGATCTACCTTGTACGGTTTATGCAAAAATTGAATCTTTCAATCCAGGATTAAGTGCGAAAGACAGAATTGCTATTCATACAATTGAGGCAGCAGAGAAAAGAGGAATTCTTAAACCAGGTGGAACTGTCATTGAATCAACATCAGGTAATACAGGTTTTAGTGTAGCTATGACTTGTGCAGTCAAAGGCTACAAATGTATCCTTACTGCTCCTGAAAAGATTTCAACAGAAAAGAGACAGGCTTTAAAAGCTATTGGAGCTGAATTAATCATTTGTCCAACAAATGTAAAATCAGACGATCCTAAGTCGTACTACTCTGTAGCAAAGAGACTAGAAAATGAAATAGAAAATTCTTTCTATATCAATCAATATTACAATACGGATAACTACAAAGCGCATTACGCAAGTACAGGTCCTGAGGTTTGGAATCAAACACAAGGTCAAGTAACTCACTATATCGCAGCTTGTGGAACCGGTGGTACACTATGTGGAACAGGATCTTATCTAAAGGATCAAAATCCAATGATCAAAGTTATTGGTGTTGATGCCTATGGTTCTGTACTTAAAAAATATCATGAAACTGGTGAATTTGATCCTAACGAAATCTATCCTTACAAATTAGAGGCAGTAGGAAAGAATATCATACCTGATAATGTATTATTCGATCGGGTGGATGAATTCATCAAAGTTAAAGATGACGAAGCAGCACATATGGCGAGAAAGTTAGCTTCTGAAGAAGGTATCCTTGTAGGTTACTCAGCAGGTGCAGCACTTAAAGGACTTATGCAATATGCAGATCAGCTTTCAGAAGATGATGTTGTAGTCGTTTTATTCTCAGATCACGGAAGCAAGTACTTCGGAAAAATATTTAATGACTCCTGGATGGAAGAACAGGGATTCATGTAAAATATAAAGCCTCTTTAAAAAGAGGCTTTTTCATTTCTAGCCTTATCCAAAACCACATTTATAATATTTTTGTAAAGTATGGCCTTCTTGTTGATCTATGTTTCACAAAATTATAATCACTCGTTCATTGGATTAATGAATAATTATTTATTTTTACACTTGATTTTTTTCAATTAGGAATAATTCTAGAAAACTTAGAATTACCAAACAAAGTTTTAAGCCTTCTAAATCAAAACATTAGGGCAGGACTTAATAATAATTTTATTGCTATGGATTTGTTTGAAAAGATTAGGAAAAATAGAGGACCGCTAGGAAAATTTGCGGATGTTGCAGAGGGGTATTATATATTCCCAAAACTAGAAGGGGAATTATCTAATCGTATGCACTTCAACGGAAAAGAAGTTGTTTGTTGGAGTATCAACAATTACTTAGGTTTAGGAAACCACCCTGAGATCAGAAAAGTAGATGCTGAGGCAGCTGCAGAATTTGGTATTGCATACCCAATGGGTGCAAGAATGATGTCTGGTAATACTGACCTACACGGTTACTTAGAAACACAACTTGCTGAGTTTGTAAACAAAGAAACTGCTGTTCTTGTAAACTTCGGTTACCAAGGAATTATGTCAGCAATCGATGCACTTCTTGACCGTCAGGATGTGGTTGTTTACGATTCTGAAAGTCATGCATGTATTGTTGATGGTGTTCGTATGCACCACGGAAAGCGTTTTGCTTTCGATCACAATAACATGGAAAGCCTTGAGAAAAACCTTGAGCGTGCAGAAGCAATGATCGAGAAAACAGGAGGTTCAATCCTAGTTATCTCTGAAGGTGTATTCGGTATGCGTGGTGACCAGGGTAAGTTGAAAGAAATCGTTGAACTTAAGAAAAAATATGAGTTCAGATTACTAGTTGATGATGCACACGGATTTGGAACACTAGGTGAAACTGGTGCTGGAGCAGGTGAAGAGCAAGGTGTTCAGGATGAAATCGACATCTACTTTTCTACGTTTGCAAAGTCAATGGCTAGCTTCGGAGCATTCCTTGCTGGTGACAAAAATGTAATCGAATTCCTAAAATACAACATGCGTTCTCAGATGTTTGCTAAGTCTTTAGCAATGCCTGTAGTAAAAGGCAACATCAAGCGTTTGGAAATGCTAAGAACTCAGCCTGAGTTTAAAGCTGCCCTTTGGAGAAATGTAGACTCACTTCAATCTGCACTTAAAGCAGAAGGATTTGATATTGGTAACACAAACTCTTGTGTAACGCCAGTATACCTTGAAGGTGATGAGATGCATGCAATGGTATTGGTTAAGGATTTAAGAGAGAATCACGGTATTTTCTGTTCAATCGTAACTTACCCAGTTATCCCTAAAGGTATGATCCTACTTCGTTTGATCCCTACTGCTGTTCACAATCAGGAGGACATCGACAGAACGATTGTAGCATTCAAAGATATTAAGCAGAAGCTGGAGTCTGGCGCATACGAAAAAGCAATGCAACAGAACTAAGCTTTACTATTTAATAAAATACAAAAAGCGATACCCTCCACAGTATCGCTTTTTTCAATTTATCACGAATGAGTTTACCATTAATATCAGGAATCCAGCAAATGGGAATTGGAATCCCAAATGTTCAAGAAGCATTTGACTGGTACAGAAGAACCCTGAAGATAGATATTAAAATGTTTGAGGAAGCTGCAGAAGCAAAGCTTATGCTTCCCTACACCGATAACCAACCACAATCCAGACATGCCATCCTTGCCTTAAGTGGTCAGGGAGGTGGAGGACTGGAGATCTGGCAGTATGTTGGAAGAACCCCTCAGTCTGCGGAATTTGACATACAACTGGGAGACCTGGGTCTGAACATCAACAAATTCAAATGTACTGATGTAGATAAAGCCTACACTGATTTGAAATCCAAAGGTGTTGAACTGTTAGGTCCTATCAGTAAAAACACAATAGGTAAAAAACATTTCTTTGCTAAAGATCCTTACGGTAATGTCTTTGAAGCAGTAGAATCAACGAACTGGTTCAGAAGGATCGGAGATTATTTTGGTGGGGTATATGGGTGCTCTATTGGAGTAAGTGACATGGAAAAATCCTTGAAATTCTATAAGGATATCCTTGGATATGACACTGTGCTGAGTGATGACACCAATACTTTTGAGGATCTTTCAGCGTTAGCTGCAGGAGATCAAAGATATAGAAGAGTATTGCTTGCGCATAGTCAGGAAAGACAAGGACCTTTCTCCAATATGCTTGGTCAGTCTCAAATCGAATTGTTTCAGGCATTAGACAGAACACCGAACTTTATTTTCAAAGACAGACTTTGGGGAGATCTTGGATATATCCACCTTTGTTTTGACATCAAAGGCATGGCAGAACTAAGAGACAAATGTGCAAAACTTGGACACCCATTCACTGTGGATAGTTCAGCAGCAATGGACTCTTTCGATATGGGAGAAGCTGCAGGTAACTTTGCATATATTGAGGATCCTGATGGTGCACTCATCGAGTTTGTGGAGACCCATAAGATCCCAATCGCAAAAAAATTAGGTTGGTTCCTGGATTTAAGAAAAAGAAAGCCAGCAAAAGCACTTCCAAACTGGATGCTTAAACTACTGGCTATGAACCGAGTAAAAGATTAAAAAGTTGGCTACACAGCCAACTTTTTTTATTTTATTCCAACCCTTTAGAAATACGATACGTCTATAGGGAGAATAAGCATTTATGAAATTCAACGAGCAAAGTACAATTGAAGACCTGATCGCCGGTTGCATCCGAAAGGATCGATTGGCACAGAAGTACCTGTACAAAAATTTGTACAGCACAATGTATGCCGTTGCAATGCGCTATTCCAAAGACGAGGATATGGCAACATTCATTTTAAATAACAGCTTTCTTAAAGTATTCACTAAGATAGAAAGCCATAAACCGGAACACAGCTTCCATGGTTGGGTCAAAAGGATCGTTGTAAATACAGCTTTGGATGAACTCAGAAAGCACAAAAAACACAGTAATCAACTTCAAATAGAAGAGATACAAGAACCCGCTCTCTCAGAAAATGTACTCGACAAACTCAAAGCAGAAGATCTTTTAAAAGCCATACAAACACTGCCAGGCATAACAAAGGCTGTGTTTAACCTTTATACTATTGAAGGATATAAACACCACGAGATAGCAAAAAAAATTTCTATACCAGAGGGGACATCCAAGTGGCATGTTTCACAGGGTAGGAAGCTGTTGAAGAAAAAATTAGCGAATTATTTGACTGAAACCAAAAGGGGATGAAAAAAGGAGGGAAATCAAATATCGAAAAGAAACTAGAAGGTATCCATTATCCTTTTTCAGAGGATAGTTGGGACAAAATGGAAATGCTCCTCAATGAGGAGGATAACAAATTAACTGGTGGACTTCCTGCTCCACAGGAAGGAAACACTGTGCAAGGCATCTTCAGATCAATAGGCCTTGTTGCTGTATTAGTAGTCGCTACCCTAGGTGCCACTTCTTCAACTGAGATAAATAGTTCTTCATTTACTAAGGAATCTGAAACCCCCACTGAAAAACAAATAAACACAACAAAACAAGGAATTTTAGAAGTTGACACAAAAACTGAAATTATAATTGCAGATGAGCCAATATACACTAGCTTGGTTAGCAGAAGAAAAATAGATCAGGCTGTTGTACCTACGATTCCTTATCGTAAGCACTTCATCATGCAGAATAGATCTATTCTACTAAAAAGACCTATTCAACTAAATCCTCTACCCTCAGGAACATCTGCTTTAATTACAAAACCAAACCTGGCACAAATTACACGCAAGCAATCTTCGACGAACTGGCATTTCGATCTTCAGTTCGGTTATGAAAGGTTACCCCAGTCTCTCTTGCTATTTAGCGATTTTAAAAATCGTTTTCATACAGGACTGAATATGCGTAAAGATTTGAATAAAAACATTGCTATCAATTTCAATTATACTTTTTCTATTTATAATAACAGGATAGACAATGAATTTTCATTACTGGCTCAGGAAGATGAGAGTGAGATATCAATAAATATAGATACAACTTCTAATAATATTAATACACCCTTTGATAATGATATCCTCAGAAGCAGTTACAGTAATTTTTCTAAACGAAGCGCCTTTAGTAACAGCGTAGGAGTATCAACTATATTTAAAGTCAAAAAATGGAATTTTGAAACTGGCTTATTCTACGAACATATCATTCCGCAACAAGGAATCCGTGGAAATAATTGGGGAATCAACACTAGCATCAATAGGCAAATCTCCGATAGGATTAATCTAAATCTTACAGGAAGATATGGTAGCTCAACTCCATCAATTGACAGCAAAATATTCAATAACTATTCCTTAGGTCTTGGGCTGAAATATAAATTAAAATAGAAAAGCAAGTATTTGGTCAATATATCACTTCAAAAATCAGAAGCTTATAAGATTTGATTATTTTTGAGTCTGTAAAACCTAAATTATTTGATTTATGCAGACTGTGAGTCAATTTCAAGAAGCAATTTTAGAAGGGATTCCTGAACACTTACCACCCGCTCAGGCTTTAGATCCAACTGTAAGTCACGCACCTCGAAGAGTGATCAAGGATGTACTTACCTTAAAGGAAAAAAAACTTGCCCTAGCTAATGCGCTTCGCTACTTCCCAGAAAAATATCACGAAACCCTTGCTCCTGAATTTATGGAGGAGCTCGATCGTTATGGTCGTATCTATATGTATAGATATCGTCCTGATTATGTGATGGAAGCAAGACCTATCGAAGACTATCCTGCTAAATCAAAACAAGCTGCATCTATTATGCTTATGATCCAGAACAATCTGGATTATACAGTAGCAAAGCACCCTCACGAATTAATAACCTACGGAGGAAATGGTGCGGTATTTCAGAATTGGGCGCAGTACAGACTCTGCATGAAATATCTGGCAGAAATGACTGATGAGCAAACTTTGGTTTTATACTCAGGACATCCAATGGGTTTATTCCCTTCGCACAAAGATGCACCAAGAGTAGTGGTTACCAATGGTATGATGATTCCAAATTACTCCAAAAAAGAGGATTGGAATAAATACAATGCTTTAGGAGTAACCTCTTATGGACAGATGACAGCTGGTTCGTTTATGTATATTGGACCTCAGGGAATCGTGCACGGTACAACCATCACGCTATTGAATGCGGGTAGAAAAATGGGCTTAGGTCAGGATAATCTGGCAGGTGCATGCTATGTAACCTCTGGACTAGGTGGTATGTCTGGGGCACAAGCCTTAGCAGCAATTATAACAGGAGCTGTTGGAGTCATTGCTGAAACGGATGAAGATGCAGTAAATCAACGTTTGACTGATGGTTACATTCAAAAAGAAAATGTTTACACAGATGCCAATGCACTAACAGACAGAATGCTGGAGTGTAGGGCTAATAAAGAAGCTATCGCATTAATCTACCATGGTAACATCGTAGAACTTTGGGAGACATTTGTGGAAAGAGATGTGAAAATTGAACTGGGATCTGATCAAACCTCTCTCCATAACATCAATGACCTGGGTTACACCCCAATAGGTTATACTTTTGAGGAAGCAGAAGAACTAATGAACGAAAATCCAATTCGTTTCATGGCTGAAGTTCGCGACACTCTGAAAAGACACGTTGATGCCATCAATGCATTGGTAGAAAAGGGTATGTATTTCTGGGATTACGGAAATGCATTCCTAAAGGAAGCGGGTGAAGCAGGTGCTGATATCTGGAAAAACAAAGAGGAAGGCTTATTCAAATACCCTTCTTATGTTGAGGATATCATGGGTCCTATGTGTTTCGACTATGGCTTTGGACCTTTCCGCTGGGTTTGTACATCAGGCCTTAAAGAGGACCTAGATACCTCTGACAAAATTGCAGCAGAAGTCCTAAAAGAAATGATCAAGACTGCTCCCGAAGAAATTCAGGGACAGATGCAGGATAATATTACCTGGATAGAAGCGGCTGACGTGAATATTCCAGTGGTTGGATCAAAATCAAGAATACTTTACGCAGATGCAGAAGGAAGAATCAAGATAGCAAAAGCATTCAATGATGCTATTGCAGAAGGTCGACTGAAAGGTCCTATTGTATTGGGTAGAGATCACCACGATGTATCTGGTACAGACTCCCCTTTCCGCGAAACATCAAACATATACGATGGTTCAAGATTCACTGCTGACATGGCTATACACAATGTAATTGGTGATAGCTTCAGAGGAGCAACTTGGGTATCTATCCACAACGGTGGTGGTGTAGGCTGGGGTGAAGTAATCAACGGTGGTTTTGGTATGCTCATCGATGGATCAGCAGACAGTGAGCGCAGACTTACTTCCATGCTACACTGGGATGTTAATAACGGGATTGCGAGAAGAAGTTGGGCGAGAAACGAGGAAGCCATTTTTGCGATCAAACGTGCAATGAATCAAAATCCAAACTTAAAAGTTACTATACCAAATCTAACAGATCAGAATCTTTTGGATAAGGTTGTCAAATAAATTAAAAAGGCTTGAATTTGATTCAAGCCTTTTTTTTATTCTATAACATGTCCGACGAACTCAGCGTCTTCATCAATGATTAGACCATCGATTCTTCTGAATGATAGCCCATTGATGGAGGAGGCGTGAAATACACCAGCCTGATATATATTTTCATCTGAGTCTTTATCTAAAGCAACATACTCCTGGTAAACCATAGGATTATGTCCAAAGTCACCAGAATTAACTTCCAGCTCCTCATTATTACGATCAAAAATTCGAATATTTTCTCCTTCCAGTCCAAAGTATGGCTTTTCAACAAATGCTCTTCCTCTTAATCGAACTGGATTCGAATAAGTGGGTAACAAGTAAGGCGACTCAGGGAATAACTCATACAACAACTTAAGTAAACCCTTACTTTGATAGATCATGGAATAGGGAGGATTGATCACAATTGCCAAATCACTCATGATAATCTGTTCCAATAAATCGTATAATTCAGGCTCTTCACTCACTGTATATTCCCAAGGCAGCATCTTATACCAAAAGTCGTATCGAACATATCCACTTTCCTTTTCCAGAAAGATTCCTTCGTCTGGAGAAAAGACAACCTGTTCCATCGCACAGATATCTACGACCTCAAATCCTGCATCAATTGCAGCAGCATAAAGGAAATCGATATTTAATCGATCTTCCGGATGCCCCATGTGACTCAAAAGTATACTTGGATGTTTATCCTGATTAGCATCCAATAATTCTCTGAATCGCTTTACGATATCCTGATAAATATGATTGAATTGACCATTACCTGCAAAGCCACTACCCATCTTTTGCTCAAATTGCAAAGCGGAAGATTCAGGCATCATACTACAGGTATCACCGTTATATTCTAATAGCTTTATAGATCCTTCCTCACCAAGTCCCCCTGCAAAATCCAATCGTCCAAGAAAATGCAAATGTCCTTTATGATTCCAGGTGTATTCGACCAACTTAGCGACTCTTGAATTAAATCCAAGATCTGCATAACGAAATTTTTCAATGACGTGTTTAGTAGCTCTTGAAATAAGATCCAAACATTCATCAGCTGCCTGTTGATAAGCACCGACTTCTGCCTCTGAAAGCACTAGCAAATCTTCAGAAAGATAATCCCATTCTGATGTACCGTAAAACCATTCCAAGCCCATATCCCGAAGTCTGTCCTGAGATATTCTTGGTGCTTTAACTATTCTCTTATCCACCATATGATCTTGACGAACCACTGCTTCTTCCATATCCACTGCGGCCGGATGAAGGACGTGTAGTTTTATTTCTTGAACTGTTAGAAGATCCAAAACCTCTTGAAGCTTTAGCCGGCTTACGCTTCATGGTATTGGAAATACTTGATCCTGTTGTATTTCTTACTCGATTGTAAGTACCTTGATTTCTGTAATAGCGAGAATCCGGTGTATAGTGATAAGGTCTTCCGAAGTGATAGCCCATATAACCACCTGTAATCGCTCTGAAGAATAAATAATTCATCAAAAAAGATGATCCTCCTCCATGATAATGATTGTGATGCTGCTGAATTTCTTTAACATACACAGTATCCACTCTTCCATCAAGATATTCTGCAACAACTCTGGATGAATCCGGGTTAGTCATTAACACTTCATCTGTAATTAGGAAGGAATCCGGCAACACTTCTTCTACAGAAGTTTGAATACCCTGACTTAATATAACTT
>OMKD01000029.1 GCA_900299495.1 Sphingobacteriales bacterium | reverse complement strand
CTACCGGTTTCTGAACTGAGTTTCGTAGGTGCAGATTTGGAAACACATCTGGAAGCAGGTACATTCAATCTATGGATTGGAGGTAATGCGATGAGTGGGCCGCAAGAGAGCTTTGAACTAATGGACTAATAACTCAAATACATAATTAAAAAAGGAGCCTTGGTAATCAAGGCTCCTTTTTTTAATCTTCATATATCTTCGCTCGGACCAAAAGGGATTTTCGCATTCGGCCACCAGCCTTAAAATAAATAGATCCGTCTTTATATGCGTAGCTATTCAATAGCGCAGTACCTGCATCCTTGAATACTAAAATTTTATCATAAGTATAATCACCTTCTTCATTAAAAGAATAATGCACTAAATCTGGCTTCAAAAATACTTCTAAGGTATAATTCGTGCTAGGATTTAATATATTGAAATTGGAACCCTGATTAATTAAAAGGTGGAACTCATCATCTTTAATGAAACTAATGAGCTTTAGAGATGCATTAAACTTGAATTCAGACAGTCCACTTACTATTCGTAAAATATGTTTATCCCATCGTTTTACTCCAGAATTATCAAGGTTTATAACAGTAATGCCTTTCGACGCATATGCCGTGCCTGAATCCATTATAAAATAAAACCCTTGGTCTTTATCTTGTATTATTTTAACCAATTGCTGATCAATTAATCCAGGATCTTCTAAATCACGTTCTACACAAAATTTAAACATACTTTGTTTTAGATCTTCATCAAATACTGTCAACTCCTCCAAAATAGCATCCGGGTAATTTGCATCATACTTTGCAAGAAAAATTCCTGCGCTGCTCAATTTCAAGGGTTCTTTGTATATACCTCCTACCACAATTTCATTTCCTTCAGAATTGAAGCCTAAAACGATATCGCCTAACTGCTTATCCTCAATATCAATTTCCTTTACAATTGGTTTGGTTTCATTAATTCTTAAAAACTGAAGATACAGCGGAACAAATACTCTTTCTTCAATTTCTGGCTCATCTCGCAACTCTATTTCAAATGCAGTACTCACAATCGTGCCTTCGTTATTGACCGCACTTCCTGTGTATACATATCCATTTGTTCTTTTCAGATTGGAAAATTTCACCTTTTTGATAACCCTTAGATCATCAGTCATCAAATAGTGATAAGCTGTTTCCTCTCCGGAAAGTTTTTCCTCATACATCGTAATTAAATACCGAGTGTTATTAGAAGATCGGGCAAAGGTAAACTGAGTGTGCTCTGATTCTTCATTCAGTTTTCTACTGAAAATCTTTCTACTAGTATTATTAAAGGTCCTATTCTCTGCATCAAAATGGCAAGTCATTACTTCTAATTCATTACCACGCTCAATCGAATAAAAGAGTTGAAATTTATCTTTTACCTCCCTAAAGAACAAAATACGTACTCGCTCCTCGGGATTCCAATCCTTATAAAAATCCGATTTATTCAAATTATACGAATCAATAAACTTCATTTCCGAATCGTATAATCTAAAGTTAAGCACAGCAGAACTTTTGCTGGATTTAAGCATCAAAATATTCCCATTTTCCAAATGAAAAATCTGATCTGCTACCCTTCCCCATTGGTCAATCTTTTTAGGTCCTATTTCAACTGCTATCGAGGGGGTACTTTTTTGAGCATTTAAAACATTGATACTAAGTAAAACTACAGCAACAAAGAGGTAGATCTTATTCATAATTTTTGAGATTGATTGGGCAAAGCTAATCATTGGGAAGAAAAAAAATAATGTATGAACTTTAGGCTATAAACATATTTAATACACTTAAAGTATTACTTTAAGTAAACAACAATATATTGTCATTTCACGTGTGAAAATATACTCCTCAGTTCAGCTTTGGAGGAAGACACCTATTTGCAAGAGTATCTATTACACTTGACTAATTCGGTCTTTAACATTAAATAAGAAAGCTCAGTGGACATCCACTGAGCTTTCTTAATTTAATTTTGGACTCTTTTGCGGGCTAAACTCAAAGGTCCCAATAGTTTATATGAGTCCATTGACTCCAATGAAAAAAATAAAGTGCAAGTAACCATTTTGCTAAAGTTATTCTGCTTTAATTCCCTCCTCTATTTTTCTAATCTTTCTGAGTGTTCTTATACCAAAGAATAAGGCATAACTAATTAAGAATTGACACTCATAGTGAATAAAATCTATACAAAACAATAAATTCGCTTAATCAAACTCAGGTTTTATCCATTTGTCTATCAAATGCTGTTTATGTTCTTGGATTCTGTATTTCTGCTCTAGAATGATTGTAGTCGTATCTGAGATATTGGAGCTGATATTTCGGTGGTCTGACCCAATAAGACTTTCCTTGTCAGAGGTGGACATAGGTGAATCATCTTTTTCAGTAAGCAAATCTATTAGATCAGGATTTTGAGCTAAATGATCCAACAGCTCATCAAGGTCGGTATCCAATATTCGTGCTGCTTGGTCAAAATCGTCGTTATTATTATTAAATATTAAAATTGATTCCTTATAAGGATCTAACATCAAACTAAGAAACCGGATATCTCCAAGACCATTTGCCTCTGCTTCTTCCTTTAAGAATTGAATCAATAGTTCATATAGGAAACGACGATTAACAAGCATCTCTGGGTGTCCTTTTAATAGTGATAGAAAAATAGAGCCACTATAGGTGTCTCGTTTAATCATAATACAAGAGTCATCAAGAAGAAAAGCAACCATACTTTCGGTAAGGATACCAAGGATTCACCCTGCCTTTGCCCCTATTTCTCTAAATGCTATACTCCTCTTGTTTGTATTTTAAAATCGAATGGAGTTAGCAAACTGGATTATAAATCCTTTGGGATAGATCAGCTTCATATCTCCAGACATAAAGAGTTGGACAACCACCTCTTCACCTTCTTCGTCAACAGTATCAATGATTTTATAGCGATCTCCATTATCTAAGCTCCCCTCCTCTACTTCTCCAATGCGCACGAATAATTGCTCACTCGAGGCTGTAACTATTTTTATATCTCCATTCCTATTTATATTGAAGATTCCTCTTATATCCCCCTCATCCCAATTTGTCCAAGTATTTTCTACCGGATTATAAAAACAATACGCGTCAAAGTCTGCATAAAAGGTTCCTAAATCAAAAGACGCCCCGTTTTTAGCGTATGCGGCTGGTGATAAATGGACACCATAAAAGTTGAAGCAGCTACTATCGTTTTCACACTCAATAAAATCAACTGATCTGCAACTGGAAGGAAGTTTTGCAAAAATAAGGCGAAAGGAAAGGGTTTGTCCCGCATTGGTATATTGGTGCTTACCAGGAGCCGTGGGAATGCCTTTGGCTTCCAGCAAGGGATACTTAATACTTGTCGCTCGGTCTATCAGATAGGTATTTGGACGAATATTGACCCATCCACCTTTTTCATAGGTAAAAGGGGCAGTGTGTAAACAATGTACGATAGTATTGCTTGCGGTATGCTCTATTTTTTCAATGACTAAAGTGTATTCATCTTTGCGGTCAACCTTTGGATTTAGGGTGACTTGTGCGAAGATCGAGGAAACACTGAAAAGGAGGATTAATAGACTAGTGATTTTGTTCATTTTTAAGTTTTAAGATTCGGGGAATCGGTTTTCGCGAGCAAAATAAATGCTGTCTGCGAAATGAATCTTCGTAGTATTTAGAACAAAACCCATAATCGAGATAAAATTGATTATAAGCTCACGGATAAGGTGTTTTATTTTTTCACTTAGTCTTTAAGTAAATAATATTTATCAAAACTATTAAACCAATATTTTTCTTTTATCTCTTTACACTTTCCTACTCAATGCTATTATTAAATTTTGAACTTGGATTAGATCCCGTTCAATAGCAACTAGGTTACCCATAACTTCTCCGTAATAAAGTTTTAAGATTAAACCATCAAAGATACTCTTCTCATATCCATTGATAATAGTTGACATTTCACTAATTG
>OMKD01000028.1 GCA_900299495.1 Sphingobacteriales bacterium | reverse complement strand
CTTCCAAGTGGTTTTTAGAGAACCTATTTCATTTCTGTGTTAATACTATTCTTATGGTATATCTTTTCAAAATATAATTGTATTTCCCTGAATTGTCTTTTTGCAAAACTATATTTTGCCAAAAGTTTTATCAGAAGTTCGTTATTTTTATGTTGAAGTAGTATAAAAGTAGTGTCGATTTAGGCTTTAATTTCCTTTTTTCTATATCTTTTAAAAATCCTATTTAGAGAACCTTCTCATCTTATTAGCCAGATTAATTATTGATGATATCTCTACTGATTAGAGAATCTAGTTGTTAATATTAATAACATTACCTAATTATGAAATTAAAGTTGCTTTCAATGCTCTTTGTATTTCTACCTGCGATTTATTGTTCAGCACAGGTGGAATTGAGGGGAAATGTAACAGATGAAAAAACTGGGGATCCACTCACTGGTGTAAATGTAATTATTCTAGATACTGGTTTAGGCGCAGCCACCGATATAGATGGTAACTATATCCTCACTCTGCCTCCTAATGCTAAAACACTTCAATTTTCTTATACAGGATATCAAACCAAAGAAATAGAATTAGGCGATGAACTGATTCTTAATGTTACTTTGATGCCAGGTAAGGAGTTGGAAGAAGTTATAGTGGTAGGTTATGGGGTTAGATCAAAAGCTAAACTTACAGCTGCTGTTTCTTCTATAGATACCGAGACACTTAGAAAATTGCCTGTACCTACAGTTAGTAATAGTCTTGAAGGATTGGCATCGGGTCTTTTTGTTAGACAGGGAAGTGGAGAGCCTGGTTTCAGCGGTTCATCCTATGAGGTTCGTAATTTTGGAAATGCTTTGGTTATTGTAGATGGAGCACCTGCTAACCTTGATGACCTTGATCCTAATGAAATCGAAAGTATTTCTGTCCTTAAAGATGCAGCAGCTGCATCGGTATACGGAGTACAAGGTGGTAACGGGGTTATTTTAGTAACCACGAAAAAAGGACAAACAGGCACTACCGAACTCAATTATTCCAATCAGTTTACACAAACTGCATTTACGGAATATCCTGAATTTTTAAATTCAGTAGATTATGCCACAGTTTTAAATGAAGGTCTATTTAACGCCGGTCAAAATCCTTTTTTTACGGATGATCAAATAGAACTCTATCGAAATGGATCAGATCCCATTAATTATCCTAATGAGGATTGGAGAGGATTAGTTTTTAAAGATTGGGGATTACAGCAAAGACATAATCTGAATCTGACAGGTGGAAATAAAAAAATACGGTATTTCGTCTCTGCAGGATTTCTGGATCAGGGATCGAATTATACAGCAGATGTTTTAAGCTATCAACAATTCAACCTTCGTACTAATATAAATGCAGATGTTTCTGATTATTTAAACTTCCAAGTAAACTTGGCAGGTCGACGCAGGCTAAATGAAGCTCCTGGTTATTCTGCATATAATATCTTCAGAGAAATGAGTCGTGCGCTACCTACCAATCTAGCTTATTATCCAGATGGTACTCCAGCAAGGCCTAGCTTTAGTCCAAACCATATCCTCGAAGGGATCAGAGATTTTAATGCAGGTTATTATAGATCTCGTAATAATAATATAGACGCTAAGCTCTCTTTGGAATGGGATCTGGCTCAAATTGGTGTAAAGGGATTGAAAATTAAATCTTATGCATCTTTGATAAATAATGTATTCTACAATAAAGAATGGGGTAAAAGTTATGAGCTTTATACGCTAAATAGGTTGACTGGAGAATATGATTCATTCACTGCAAGTCCTGAGGGTTCATTCAGTGAAACCGTACTTACACAGTCCACTAACTATAGTAATAACTATGTACTTCAACAGTATATAACCTATGATCGCTTATTCAAAAACCATAGTGTATCCGGACTTTTACTAGGTGAATTACAAAGCAGTCAGGGTGAAAATTTCTTTGGTCGAAGACAGGATTTTCAGTCTCAGGTTATTGATCAGCTTTTTGCGGGTTCAAATGAGAATAAAGATGCAAGTGGTGGAGAGTACAGAGAAAATCGCCTAGGATTAGTTGGACGTTTTAACTATGACTACAAATCAAAATATATCATCGAAACTTCATTTAGATACGATGGTTCTTCAAGGTTTGCACCTGAAAATCAATGGGGATTCTTCCCTTCTGTATCCATTGGTTGGAGAGTATCCGAAGAATCATTTTTTGGTGGTTTAAGTAATTATCTACCAGGTTTAAAACTTAGAGCTTCGGTGGGTACTGCAGGTAGCGATGGAACCGCCGCTTACCAATGGCTTTCTGGCTTTGTGTACAATCATTTCTTTGCTATCAATGAAACTGCAATACCAACGATTGATAATACGGATTTACCGAATAGAGATCTAACTTGGGAGTCAATTACTACCTATGATGTAGGTCTTGACTTAGAGTTGTTTGATAAGAACCTAAGCTTATCATTTGATTATTTTAAGCGATATAAAGACGGTGTATTGGCTTATGCTTCTGGAAGTGTTCCTAGTACGCTGGGTGTCGGTTTAGCCGCACAGAACTTCCATGAATACTCGAATGAAGGTTATGAAATTACTAGCTCATTTAATAAATCATTCATTTCAGGCATCAACTTCAATGCAATAGCTAATTTCTCCTATTCCAGAGAAACTGCAGAATTTATTGATGAGGCCGAGATTACCGATGAGTTTATGCGTCAAAATCTAACCATCACTGGAGGATTTACAAATCTTCGCAGAGGGTATGTTTCTGATGGTTTATTCCAGACAGTTGAAGAGATAGAGGCTAGCCCAATTCAGGACAATAATGGTAATCAAAGCTTGCAGCCTGGTGATGTAAAGTACGTCGATTTAAATGATGACGGTATAATAGATGTAAAAGACCAAAAAGTATTTGGAAACGGGGATAAGCCAGTCTATAATTATTCACTGAATTTATCCGCCAATTACAAAAACTTTAGTTTATCTATTTTGCTAACAGGTGCCTTAGGGTATGATATATACCTTGATGGAGAGGCTCAAAGTCCCTTACGTAATGGATTTAATGGGTATACCTATCAATTGGATTACTGGACTCCAGAAAATATAGATGCTCGTTTTCCAAGAGTAACTGATGGTGGGTTTAACGAAAACAATTATAAATATTCGGACTTCTGGATGCGCAGTGGAAATCATCTGCGCTTGAGAAATGTAAACCTAAGTTATCGACTTCCAAAGTTTGGTAAAGGAACTTCAGGATTTAAGGATATCACCTTATTTGCAACGGGTAATAATTTGCTTGTATTTAAGACCTACACAGAGGAGTTCGATCCTCAAATGCAGTCTTCCACCGGTTGGTATTATCCACAACTGAAATCATTTACTTTCGGCATTAACATGACACTTTAAATCAAGTCTTAGATGAAAAATATATCATTCATAATAATTCTTATTTGTATTGGCTTTTCTTCTTGCCAATCAGATTTTCTTAGTGCTCCTCCATTAGACAGAATTACGGAAAGTGATGTTTGGGGAGATCGGGATCTAATGGACACGTATATCTTTAAGATCTACGATAATATGCCTTATGATTATCTCAAGGATTTTGGTAGTAGTGCAGGTTGGGGAGCGCATCGAGACGCTTTGACAGATTTGGCAATGAGTACCTATGCATGGACACCTGCAAACAATACAATCCGACCTGGAAATTGGGGGACCTTCAACAATTACTGGCCATTGGATTGGTGGGGATATTATAATATTTGGAAAATCAATTATGCCTTAGAAAGTATAGAACCTATAACAGATGATGTACTTACCGAAGATGAAAAGAATCACCGTTTGGGAGAGCTGTATTTTCTTAGATCGTTCTGTTATTTCGCCATGGCTAAGAGATATGGAGGAATACCGATAATACTTACTCCACAGAATCCCGAAATCACACCTGAGGAAGAATATTTCCCAGAACGAAATACCGAGCAAGAAGTTTACGATCAAGTTATAGCAGATGCTCAGACTGCCTTTGACTTACTACCCGATAGATGGACCTCCCAACGAGGTAGAGCGGGTAAATGGGCAGCCAAAGCAATGGAGTCTCGCGCAGCACTTTACGCTGGAAGTATAGCTAAATATGGTCAGCTTGATCTTGGAGGGGTAGTAGGTATTGATGCGTCATTAGCAGATGGATATTATCAAAATGCTTTAGATGCTTCAGAGTTACTAATTAGCCAAGGCGGATATACCTTATTCAATAATTATGGTGATCCTTCTGAAAATTATTACAGACTATTTCTGGATGAAACAGATGATGAAACAATTTTCATGAAGATCTGGATCCCATACGAGAAAGGACACTCTTACGACCTCAGAAATAGTCCTTACAGTTATAGAGTGGATTGGGGTTCAAGTATGTCCCCTTCTAAACAGCTCATGGATAGCTATGAAATGGTTGAAACCGGACTTTTACCAAATGATCCTAATTCTGGCTATGATCCGGAAAATCCATTCGAGGGCAGAGATCCAAGATTTAAAGGGACACTGCTTACGAATTATGATGTCTTCCAGGGGTCTGGAGTGGAAACCTGGTTTGCTACCATACGGGAGGGGCAAATTGATACGAACACAGGTACAGGAGTCGGAAAGGATGGTATGGGCATTCATCCCGATGCAACTAAAACGGGTGCCTACGTGCGTAAATACCTGGCAGATGGCGGTGCTCCTTTACTCATCCAGCAATATTACTCTGGACAGGACTGTATTCTGTTCCGTCTAGGTGAGATTTATTTGAATGCAGCCGAAGCAGCATTTGAACTTGGACAAGAATCAGCAGCAAGAGATTATATAGAGCCTATACGTGCAAGAGCAGGTCTAACTGTTGACACCAGACTTGAATCATTGTCTGGAATTGCTTTGAGGGATCGCTTGCGCAATGAACGTAAAATAGAAATGGCCTTTGAGGATCATAGATATTGGGATGTGCGAAGATGGAGAACTGCGGAGCAAGATTTAAGTATCCATGTTCAGGGTATTCGATCATTAAGACACATAGATAATAGTGGCGATGTGAGCTTCACTTATGAGGTCTTTTTAGCAGAGACCAATAAGATGAACTTTTATCCAAGGCATTATTATATACCCATAGGACAGGGCAGAATAGACAATAATTCTAGATTGATCGAGAACCCTGGTTATTAAAAAATAGAGACTCTTAAATTCATATTATGAAAATAGTGAATATTAAATATATGGCTTTTATTCTGCTTGCTGTTTTCGCCTTTTCAGCATGCAGTTCAGACGAGGAAACACTTACCAATCCTCCAACGGATTCGGATGCAGCATTTACGTACACCGTTGACAGTGAAAATCCTAATAAGATTTACTTTACTGCCTCACCAAGTGTAGAGACCTGGTATGAGCATTGGAGTTTTGGTGATAACTCGGCAGCTGAAGGTTCTTCGGCGGAAAAAATATATTACGTGAAAGGAGATTATGAAGTTCGTTATAAAGTATTTGGGGAAGGAGGAACAGCTGAATCTGTTCAGATAATTTCCATAGCTGAAGATATTGTTGGTGCTAACCTTGCTGAGAACGGAACCTTTGATGATAATTCCGTTTGGCAGATCCTTCCAATTTCGGGAGGTGCAGAGGTGAGTATTGGAAATGGAAAAGCAACCTGGACTGGTGGTAGCTGGGGTAATGTAGGTATTTTTCAGCCGGTACAAGTAAAGGGAAACACACCTTATCAGATTCAAATGGATATTTCGGGAAGTGGAATGACGGATGGTTGGTTTGAGGTTTATGTGGGGACAGCTGTGCCTGTTAACGGACAGGATTATTCCAGTGGAGGTATTCTTTTGGGATTAAATACCTGGGATGGTTGCGGCAATGAGCCCTTTGATGGTCCCTTGGCTTTGTTGAGCTGTAGTGTTGGTTCCACAAATGGTTTATTTGAATATGCTGAAGACACGGAAGCTTATCTCGTGATTCGTTCTGGAGGAGCAAATCTTGGTTCTGAAGGTATTTCTATTGATAATGTCACTATAAGAGAACAATAAATAAGGATACACTAACTAAATAGTTTGCTATGAAGAAGATTTTACTTAGTCTAATTGCTTTTGCATTTTCCTGGTCCTTAATGGGGCAGGTAAACATTACATTTGAGCTCAACATGGAAACTGTTCCAGATGTAGACCCTTCTGGTGTTTACATAGCTGGAGGAAGTGGTTTTGGCTTTCCAGGAGATAATTTAATGACCGATCCTGATGGAGATGGAACTTATTCAATCACGATTCAGAAGGATGCAGGATTTTCCAGTCACTACGCCTTTCTAAATGGAAATTGTGGGGACTGGAGTTGTAAAGAAAATTTATTTGGATTGCCATGTGGTGACCCTGATAATTACAATGACAGATTTTTGCCTCCTGTAACACAGGATACAACCATAATGGCTTGTTTTGGAACCTGTGATTTTGATGGAGGATGTACAATTGTTACAGACTCTGTATTTATTACTATTGAACTTAATTCACAATTAATTGATGCTATAGATCCCTCAGGTTTGTATGTAGCTGGTGGTACGGGGTTTGGATTCCCAGAGGATAATCCATTATTGGATATTGATGGTGATGGTATTTACACAGGAGTATTTAAGAGACCTGTAGGTTTTACCTCTCACTATACCTTCTTAAATGGTGCATGTGGAGACTGGAGTTGTAAAGAAAATATAGCAGGAAAGCCGTGTGCTGACCCTTCCAATTATAACGATAGATTAATGCCTCCAATTATGTCAGATACAACGATCATGGCCTGTTTTGGTACTTGTGATTCCGATGGGTCCTGTTCTGTTGTCTTGGATTCAATAGAGATTACTTTTGAGTTGAATACCAATGAGATAGATGTTGATGCTTCGGGTGTGTTTATTGCTGGTGGAGGTAACTTTGGAACACCTGGTGACAATCCTATGATTGATCCAGATGG